>JAICMD010000093.1 GCA_025929405.1 Mucilaginibacter sp.
GGACTTTTCAGTTATCTTATATGTTTATTAGTGCATATTAGTCCCGGCTCTTACTGTTAAAGTAAAAGTAGTAACCATAAAAATATACACTTGTTAACTTCATTGTTTTAATTTTCGATGTAAATGTACGGCTAAAAAATGATTTGTCAATAAAAAAAATAAATTTTTGCTTAATAAGTTTGTAATAGTTACAATCCAGCGTAATAAGCCAAGCTTTCAAACAACTCTTCCCGTGTACAATTATTATCAATTTTAAACTGACCTATGGCATCCAGCAGGGTACAATTAATTTTACCGTTCTGGTTTTTCTTGTCCTTTAGCATAATGGTATATAGTTCATCATTATAGCTTTCTTTCAGGTCGTAACGCGGATAAAGGTTGTTTAATACTGTAGTAACCTCATTTAACTCGGCAGCCGTAAGTCTTGCTTTTTTATGCGATAGGTAAGCCTCGCATATCATGCCAATAGCTATAGCCTCGCCATGCGAAAGTGGATCGGCATCATTGATCAATGAATAAGTTTCAACCGCGTGGCCAATGGTATGCCCAAAATTTAATGATTTGCGGATGTTCTTTTCGTGCGGATCTTCTAATACCACTTTATTTTTTATACCTACTGATATGTATACCATTTCGGCTGTAGGTTTGCTCAGATCGCTGTTTTTAAGCAGGTTCCAGTAATCCGCATCACAAATTAAACCATGTTTCAGCATTTCGGCTGTGCCGGATAGTATTTGACGTGGTGGCAGGGTTTGTAAAAAACGATAGTCGATAAATACCGCCTTTGGCTGGGTAAATGTGCCTATAATGTTTTTAATGCTGTCAATATCAATACCTGTTTTGCCGCCTACCGAAGCGTCAACCTGCGAAAGCAGGGTAGTAGGCACGTGCACAAAATCAATCCCCCGTTTAAAGGTCGAGGCTGCAAAGCCGCCCATATCACTTACCACGCCACCGCCCAAATTGATCAATAAGCTCTGGCGATCGGCACCAAAATCTATCAGCATCTTCCATATACCTATGCAGAAGTCAATATCCTTGCTTTCTTCGCCGGCATTAATTTCTATAAGGTCATAGTTATAATCGCCAATAACATCTTTAACCAAAGGCAGGCAATGTTTGCCTGTATTCTCGTCAGTTAAAATAAAAAACCGCGAATAATTACCCTGCTCAATAAACTTAGCCAGCTCGTTCAGGCTGTTCTCAAAATAAATCAGGTAACTATTGCTTTGAATTGTTTCCATAATATCAATAGCGTTATTATCGCTATAAACTGTATTCGTATCCATAAATTATACCACCACTATCTTTTCATCTCTAAACTCAACTACGTCGCCCTGTTTAACCTTTAAGCGTTTACGATAATCAACAACGCCATTATATTTTACCTCACCATCTGTAACCACTATTTGTGCCTCGCCGCCGGTTTGTACCAGGTTGGCTGCCTTTAGTAATTGTATTAAAGGTATAAAATCGCCGTTAAGTTTAAATTCAATCATGTGGCCGCAAAAATAAACTATTCGTACAATATTGGGTTAGCTATTATGTTATTTTTGTTTTGATTAACTGATATACATGAATTTTGAAAATACCGAAATAGCCTTCAGGCATTACAGTAATGCCGCGCTAAACCGGGCGTATTGGTTATTTAGGGTTATAAACAATAATTTCCTGGTAAAAATAGGGCCACCTGTTACCAACTTTGCCATTAAAATCGGTTTGCCTGTTAAGGGCCTCATTAAGTCTACCATATTTAAACATTTTTGCGGCGGCGAAACCATTGCTGAGTGCGCACCAACTATAAAAAGCCTGCATAATGCAGGAGTAGGTACAATATTGGATTATTCGGTAGAAGGGGAGGATGACGAAAATGTTTTTAATAATACCCGTGATGAGATTATCCGCACTATAATACGCGCAACAGAAGATAAGGCAGTACCTTTAACTGTTTTTAAAATAACAGGGGTAGCACGATTTGGGTTATTAGAGAAACTGGATGCGAATATACTATTAACACCTGCCGAAGAGTTAGAATGGCTAAAAGTGCAGGAGCGTGTAATGTCCATTTGTGAAAAGGCGCATGACGCAGGGATCCCGGTAATGATAGATGCCGAAGAAACCTGGATACAAAACACCATTGACAAACTGGCCGTTGCCATGATGCACTATTTTAACAAAGATCGCGCAATAGTTTATAATACCTATCAGTTGTACAGGCACGATAAATTACGCTTATTAATTGACGACCATTTAACAGCGGTTAACGAAGGCTTTATCTTGGGCGCCAAGCTGGTACGCGGTGCTTATATGGAGAAAGAACGTGCCCGTGCCGAAGAAATGGGCTACCCATCGCCTATACAGCCCTTTAAAGCGGCTACTGACACCGATTATAATGATGCACTGGTTTACTGTATTGACCACGTAAACGAAATAGCTATTGTTGCCGGTACACATAACGAAGAAAGCTGCAGGCTGCTTGCCGAACTGCTTATCCAAAAACATATTAACCCTAAAAATACCAACATTTACTTTGCACAGCTATTGGGCATGAGCGATAACCTAAGCTTTAACCTGGCCGATGCCGGTTACAATGTTGCTAAATATGTTCCTTACGGCCCGGTTGAAGCGGTGTTGCCCTACTTGTTTAGGCGTGCGCAGGAAAATACTTCCATATCCGGCCAAATGAGCCGCGAATTGAGTCTTATAGTAAAAGAGAAAAAGCGCCGCGGGTTAAGCTGAAAGCAGAAAGGTAAAAGCAGAAAGGTTATTTTTACTTATACAATTCCTTCTCGTTTAAAAAAATCCTGAATATTATCAGGCGCGGTCATTAAATAAGTTTGCAGGCCCAGTTTTTTAGCGGTCTCTAAATGCTGCGGACTATCATCAATAAATAAGGTCTCGGCAGGGTTAAGGTTATTTTCGTTTATTACCTGTTCAAATATCTCTGCATCAGGTTTGCGCTTACCTACCAGATGCGAATAGTAGACTTTTTCAAACAAGTCATCATTATTTGCCATTCCAAATTTCTGTTGCAGGTACTTGTGCACATAATTATAATGTATGGCATTGATGTTACTCAGTAAAAAGGTGCGGTATTTATCTTTTAATTTCAATAGTAATTCGTGGTTGCCTTTGGGTATTCCAACAAAAATCTGATTCCAGGCATCGTCAATTTGCTCGTCGGTAAGCTCAGGCTTGTGCGATATTTCGCGTATTCTGTCTCTAAAATCAGCTTCGCTTATCTCGCCGCGCTCCAATAAATTAAATACCGGGTCTTGTTGCCTATGGCCATAAAATTCATGTGCGTTATTGATACCCAGCCTCTTCCACGCTTCGGCAACCCGGTTAAAATCGATGTTAAATATTACGTTCCCGTAATCAAAAATAATGTTTTTAATATTTTGCATGTAGCTCTTTGTAATTAGCGCACAAATATGTAAAATTGCAGCCTGAAATTTTTACAAATTTCACCGGGCCTATAGCTCAGTTGGTTAGAGTAGAAGACTCATAATCTTTTGGTCCCTGGTTCGAGCCCAGGTGGGCCCACTTCCCGCAGAGTCTCTTAGTATTACTAAGAGACTTTTTTTTGCATTATCTTTCTTTAAGCGCAAAATGCACATTGCTAATTTGTTACTTAAAAATATTTATGGTTATTTGATGCTACCGGCGAATATTGCTTTTATAAAATTACTGCATTCAATGGTCCACTTGGTGGCGCCTTTGGGGTTTAAGTGCGTATCATCGCTAAAATATTCACACTTTCCTTTAAAGGCGTCGTTGTTGCCATAATCCAGATACTGAACATTTGCTTTCGTTAATATTTGCTGTAGCTTTTGTTTGTAGGCATTGGGCTTGTATACATCATAGTTATATATAGGCGTTGTAGTTACAAGTAATTTAACATGATTTGTTTGTGCTGCATGTATAACCTGCAATAAATAATTGATTTTGTTAGGGTCAAAGTTTGTATTATTTGATGAGATAGCTGTCTTGTCTGTTCTGTCGTAATTGCAAATATCTCCCGGTATTGGCTCATAGCCTAAATTTTCAATATTTTTAATGAGTCCTTTGTTGTAAGTATATAAAATGCTGTTTCCTAATGTAGAATTATAACGGTATAAAAACGAGTGGCATTTCAGGCTTTCATTATAAGGCATTAAGGCAATGGCCGAATCAATTACCGGATTAATATGATAATACGGTAAAAAGATAGATATCCGCTCGTACGCTTCAGGGTTATATGCCAGTTCATTATAGTCTAAATTTACAATAATAAGGTTTGGTTTATGATGCAATATAGCCAGCTTTACCAATGGATAAATGTAAAAAAGGGTTTGCCCCTGGTTGCCAAAATTAAATACCGTTTTCCCTGTAAGCCGCTGCATTAAAGGGGCGTTAAAATGTTCGGAAGCATGCGAACTGCCAAATATTAATATATCTTCCTGTGCATCTTTTAGCGCGTGGGTTATTTTGTAATATTTCCCGCCTTTTTGTTTGTAGAATAAAGCTTTTAGTCCCAGCCCGGCTACAAAATCAACTGTTATTAATAAGCAGATGACTGCTAATAATTTAACCAGAAATAATTTTACGTTTTTATTCACTTACCCTTTGTTAAAATTGAAAGTAAATAAACTGGCTGCCATTAAAAACGCCAAACTGTAAAATTATAGCCAATAAAAGCACATAATAAACACAGCGGCTGGCAAATGTATTGGGCAGGTATTTATATACACCCGGCGTATACTCGGTAATTATTTCAAAAAACAGCAGGAAACCGATCACCAAAAACGAATAATAAAAATGATCTGTACCGCTTTTTATTGAACCATCAAATTGTATGATTTTTTTTAAGATATATAATGCATTATCAATAGTTGGAGCGCGAAAAAATATCCATGTAAAACATATCAGTACAAAAGTGAGCAGTGTTTTAAACAGGGTAGATATACCATTGCCGGGCTTTGTTTTTATTTTAAACATCGACTCAATGATCATGATAAAACCGTTTAACAGGCCCCAAATAACAAATGTCCATTTGGCGCCGTGCCATAAACCGCTTATTAAAAAAACAACAAGCAAATTGACATACATGTGTAATTTACCTACCCGGTTGCCGCCCAACGGGAAATATACATAATCTCTGAACCAGGTTGAAAGTGAAATATGCCAGCGATGCCAGAATTGCGATAAGGAAGCAGCAAGATACGGGCGATTAAAATTCTTCATCAGATCGATCCCTAATACCTTTGCCGCACCTATAGCAATGTCAGTATATCCTGAAAAGTCGCAATATATCTGGAATGCGAAAAAAACTGTTGCCATTGCCAATGATTTGCCGGATTGATCTGCCGAATGATTATAAATATAATCTACATTAATAGCCAGCCTGTCAGCCACCACTAATTTTTTCACAAACCCCATTAACATTTGCTGCAGGCCCGCGCTTACGCCCCGGGCATCAAAGGTGTCGTTTAGTTTAAGTTGAGGCAGTAGTTGTTGTGGCCGCTCAATTGGCCCGGCTACCAATTGCGGATAAAACATTACATATAAGGCATATAGCCCAAACTTTTTTTCGGCAGATTGGTTGCCCCGGTATACCTCAATGGTATAACTCATTGCCTGGAAAGTATGAAATGATAAACCTATAGGCAGCAAAATGTTTAAATAGGGAAGAGGATTGCTATGGTGCCAAAATGAAAGTATCAATCCGATATTTTCATTTATAAAGTTGTAGTATTTAAAAACACAAAGCACCCCAATATTGGCAACCAGGCTTAATATAAGCAATGCCTTTCTTTTACGTCCAATGCTTTTTTCAATATATATCCCTGCAAAATAATCAATAATTATAGTGCCGCCCAATATCAGGATATATATGGGCAAAAAGGCCATGTAAAAATAACAACTGGCCAATAATAATAACACCCACCGAAACCTGTGCGGCGAAAGATAAAATAAAGTTGTAACTACTATAAAAAACAGAACAAACTCCAGCGAATTAAACAGCATTATTTAGGTTAAAGAGTTTGGTGTTTATTAGCATTATTAATAGCATATACCTGGCTACCTCGCTAAAGTAGGGATTTTATGGTAAATACTAAAAGCTGGCCTTGTTATTATAATTCCCTTAACTAAATACTACATGCATGCTAACAGGAAGATAACGATCTATATGTTTGCGTGATAACACAAGGTCAGATATACCAAATATTATTCAACCTATCAAATTTTATCTTCAATAGCCCTTTTTTGACCGTGAACCATAAACGGAAAGAGATTACATCCTAATTACTTCACCTTTTTGCTCCTAACTATTCTAACACCGTTTCTTTAACAAGAACCATAATGTGGTATACTTGTTAATAGATAATCATCATCGCTCATGAAAATAGCATCATATAACGTTAATGGCATCAACGGACGCTTACCTGTATTACTTAGATGGCTGCAGGAAACTCAGCCCGATATAGTTTGTCTGCAGGAATTGAAGGCCCCGCAGGAGAAATTTCCCCAGCAGGCTTTACTGGATATTGGCTATAATGCTATATGGCACGGGCAAAAAAGCTGGAACGGCGTGGCAATATTATCCCGCAACCTTGAAATTAAGGAATTACGCAAAGGCTTACCGGGCGATGAAAATGATGCCCATAGCCGTTATATTGAAGCAGTTGTAGAGGGCATAGTGGTTGGTTGCCTTTACCTGCCAAACGGCAACCCATACCCCGGACCTAAATTTGAATATAAGTTACAATGGTTTGAAAGGCTTAATATACATGCACAAAGCTTACTGGAACATAATTTGCCGGTTGTGTTATTTGGCGATTACAATGTAATGCCAACAGAACTGGACGTTTACAAGCCCGAACGTTGGGTTAATGATGCCTTGTTTAGAGTAGAGACCAGGGAGGCATATAAAAAGCTACTGGCCCAGGGTTGGACAGATGCCATACGTAAGTTATATCCTGATGATGTAATCTATACTTTTTGGGATTATTTCCGCAATGCTTATGGCCGTAATGCAGGTTTGAGGATCGATCATGCCTTATTAAGTCCGCAGCTTGCTCCCAGGCTGGTTAATGCAGGGGTTGATAAACACGTACGCGGCTGGGAAAAATCAAGCGACCATGCACCGGTTTGGATATCACTTAAAGAGTAGAAAAGTTGCCTTATAACGCAGTATGATTTTTTAAATCAATGTGTCGTTTATGCTTAGCCATTAATCACTTTTAACTTTCATCAATTGGGTGTGGTGTACTCGAAATGCGAAAATTTACAATTCAGCACTATTTATTAAATAAATAAATATATTATTGCATTATGCCAATTACAAGCTATATGCTTGCTTGCGTAAACCTTAATCTATACTATAATCAATAAAATGAAAAATAAATTTTGGAAGTTATTAATTGCAGGTGCAATTCTTGGTATTACCGGAACACAGGCACAGGACAATCCACGCTATTGGCAATATGCCAATAAACCTGTATTAGGCTGGAATAGCTGGGATGTTTTTGGTACAACCGTAACAGAACAACAAATTAAAGAACAGGCTGATGCTATGGCTGCCCATTTGCTGCCCAGTGGATATAAATATCTGACAGTGGATATACAATGGTACGAGCCGGAATCAAAAGGCCATGCCTATAACCCAAAGGCCATCCTTACAATGGATGAATATGGGCGCCTTACTCCGGGGCTGAAAAAGTTTCCATCGGCTGCTGATGGAAAAGGTTTTAAACCCCTGGCAGATTATGTGCATGCTAAGGGGCTTAAATTTGGCATACACATTATGCGTGGAATACCGCGTCAGGCTTATGATAAAAATACCCCGGTTTTGGGTACCAACGTTAAAGCCCAGGATATTGGCCTCACCAATTCTAAATGCCCGTGGAACCCGGATATGTACGGTGTTGATGCCACCAAACCGGAAGGTAAAGCGTATTATGAGTCTATTATAAATATGTACGCCGGTTGGGGAGTTGATTTTATTAAGGTTGATGATATTTCGCGTCCATATAATAAAATTCAGCAAGCCGAGATAGAAGCCATCAGGAGCGCGATTGATAAAACAGGCCGCCCAATAGTGTTAAGCCTATCGCCAGGTGCAACGCCTATATCAGTAGGCGACCATGTAATGAGAAATGCCAACCAATGGCGCATAACTGATGATTTTTGGGACAGATGGGGATTATTGCAGGCTATGTTTGAGCGATTGAATGCATGGACACCTTATCGTGGGCCGGGACATTTTCCGGATGCCGATATGCTGCCTATTGGGATAATTGATTTTACACGGCCAACCAACTTTACTAAGGACGAACAGTACACGTTAATGAGTTTATGGTCAATAGGCCGCTCTCCATTAATTTTTGGCGGTGATATGACCAAATTGGACGATTTTACAAGTAAGATGCTTACAAACCCTGAGGTTTTAAAGGTTAACCAGGAAAGCACTAATAACCGGCAGATATCGCGCGAAAAAAACCTGGTAGTTTGGGCGGCTGACGCACCTAACAGTAAGGATAAATATGTCGCTCTTTTCAATGCGCAAAGCAAAGGGGATGATATAGACTTTAAAAATGCTGATTATGCAAGTCCGCTTATTTCGGGTGCCGGTAGTTCTCAAAAAGTAGAAATCCCTATAAAAAATTCAAAAAAGCTTATCCTGTTTGTAAAAGATGGGGGTGATGGCCCGGCTAATGACCGTATTGTATGGATGGATCCGGTTTTACATGGACCTAAAGGCGACCTTAAACTTACAGATTTAAAATGGTCAAGCGCAACGGCTGGGTCTGGCGAACCACGTATCAGCCATATAAGCGATGCCAGGCCGCAAATGGTAGGCGGTAAAGCCGTTGAAGGTGTGGCTACAAATGCGGAGTCGACAATTATATATGACTTGCCCGAAGGTTATGATTCTTTTACAGCAACCGGAGTAGTAACCAATGAGCGCGGCTCGGTAATATTTGGTGCCATGGCTGATAAAGGTGGTAAGCTTGTGTTAGCTGATGACGCAAACGTAGCTGTGGATTTAAAAGCATTAGGCTTTAAAGGCAAAGTAAAGGTGCGTGATCTTTGGAGCCATAAAGATCTTGGCACTTTTCAAGGTAACTTTAGCAGAAAAATTGCGCTTCATGGGGCAGGTTTATATCGTGTTAGTCCGGTAAAATAGCACGTTTTTAATGCATTTAAATTGCCAATAAGCAAAACCCCTTGATTGTTAAATTAAGGGGTTTTGTTTTTACCTGTATAAGCCGCTTATAGTTTACGCTTAATAATAAAGGCATTGTCTGCTTTTTTCAGTCCAATCTTAGGATAATAATTTATGGCCGCTGGTGCCGATAATAATATAAGTGTAGTGGTATCACCAACTTTGTTTTTGGTTAAGCGCAACAATTCTTTACCAATTCCCAGTTTTTGATAATCTGCTCTTACTGCTAAGTCGGATAAATAACAGCAATAACAAAAATCAGTCAGTGCACGCGATATTCCTACCAGTTTATCGTTATGCCATGCTGTGATGATAAGGTTTGAGTTGGCAAACATTTCAGTAATACGCCTCTTATCCTGTACGGGCCTGTTAATTCCCGAACTGATATAAACATCTATAACGTCGTCACAATGAGGGGTAACATCCGTTTTGTAAATAATTTCCATTGCTATTAATTTAATATAAAGGTAGTTGCCTTTTCATTAATCATCTAATTAAATCTGGGAGGTTTGGAACCTTCATTTATAATGAACGCACAAAGTCATGGTGAGCTTCGTCGAACCATAGCGGGTAAGGCCTTACGCACGCCCTTCGACAAGCTCAAGAGTGACCCCCGATTTTATATATTCACTTTTATTTCTTTCTTTGTGCTACCCTCTTGTTATTGCAATTGAAAGCACTTGATAAATTAACCGATCACGAATTAGCCGCTATGCTAAAAAATAGCAGCGAAACTGCGTTCGGGTTTATTTATAAACAATACTGGCATAAACTTTTAGCAATAGCCGGCAACCGCTTAAATGATGCTGAGGATGCTGAGGAAGTAGTTCAAAACATATTTTTGAATTTGTGGAAGCGCAGGGAAACTTTTGTACTGAAGGTTGGCTTTGAAAATTATTTTGCCGTTGCAGTAAAATTTGAAGTAATAAACCAACTTGCTAAACAAGCTAAAATAGCCAGGCACAATGAAGCGTTTGCACAATCGTTTCATCAAAGCAATGAAGCGCATATTAATTACGATTTGAAGCTGCTGCAGCAACAGTTAGAAGATACCATTAGCACATTACCCCATAAATGTCAGCTTGTTTTTCGTATGAGCAGGCAGGCCGAATACACCAATAAAAAGATTGCTAAAGAATTAAACTTATCCGAAAAAGCTATTGAAAAGCATATTACTTCGGCTTTAAAAGTATTACGTAAACGTTTTGGACAACACTTGTCTATTCTTTTTTTATTTTTTTTAAATATGGTAGGGTAAGGGCGGTTTGTTTTGGCTATTAATAAAAGCACTGTATTATGGCCAGTTCACAACACCCTAACCGTATTAACCAGCTTGCCGAAAAATGGCAGGATGGAAGTATTACTCCCGAGGAGCAAAAGGAATTTGACGAATGGTACAACTCGGCAGGCAATGCGTTTAAAATTGATAATGACGAAACCTTTGACGAAATGCAGTCACGGCTATATCAATCGATACTCATTAAAGGCAATATCAATCATCGTAAAATACGCCGGTTATGGCCTCGTATTGCAGCGGCTGCATCCTTATTGTTTATTATTGCTGTTGGATGGTATTTATTAGCGCATAAACAACCAGTACAACAATTTGCGAATAATCAATACTATACTATATCTCCCGGCAGTAATAAAGCAGTTTTAACCTTAGGTAATGGCAATAAAATTAATTTAACTGATGTACGTAACGGTTTAATTGCCAGCGAAAGTGGCATGGATATCCATAAATCGGGCGATGGTGAAGTTAGTTATGCTATAAATACAACAGTTAAAAATGATCATCCCCAAATTACCTATAATACAATAACTACCCCGCGAGGCGGGCAATGGCCGGTTGTTATTTTACCTGATGGCACAAAGGCTGTTTTAGATGCATCGTCATCCATAAAATA
>JAICMD010000291.1 GCA_025929405.1 Mucilaginibacter sp.
AGCTTACCTTATACCATGTTTGGACGAGGGTTCGAATCCCTCCGGCTCCACTTTTAAACCGCTAACTTTGAACAAGTTAGCGGTTTTCACTGACAAAATATTGACAAGAATGAATTTCAAAAGACCTGATATTTATGATGCCGGCGGCGACTTAAAAAAGCAGTGGTTTGTTTTTTATTCGTACCTCAACCCTGAAACTAATAAGTTTGAACGGTTTAAGGTTTTTAAGAATATCAATTCAGCCAAAACCAAATCAGAGCGGTACGAAATTGCAAATTTTTACAAAGAAGTGTACCGGCGCTGGTTAGAGGAGGAAGGCGGATCCCCTTTTGAATTATCAAAAAACAGAGACTTAGAAGTTGCACAAAATATAATTACCTGTATAGATGGGTTCTTGAGTTTTGTTGAAAGCTCTAAACTTCGGCCAAACATGAAGCGGAAGTATAAGTATGAATTAAATATTTTTAAAGAATGGCTTATAGCACAACGATTAAATTACCTTAAAATAGGCGAAGTAAAGAAACAGCATATATTCAACTTCGTAGAGGATATTAAGAAGCGGCCTGGGGTTACATCTGGAAAAACAGTAAATCACTATTTAAACGACATAAGGCGCTTTTTTAACCATTATATTGATAACTATGATGATTACCTATATCGCAATCCGGCGGCCAAAATAACGCGTGATATTGTCGAAGAACGGGGCAACATTGCCTTTACAGATGAGGAGTTTGAAAGTTTACGGAAACATATTTTAGATTCTGATCCTTATTTGTGGTTTGTCTGCCAGGTTATATATTATACTGGGTTACGAAACGAAGCTGAAGCACTGGAGTTGAGATGCGGCGACATTGATTACAACAATAAAATATTTTACGTGGAATCGTGGGTAGCTAAGAATAAAGTACGGCAAGCGGTTCCAATTTACCCGGATTTTATGGACTTGGTTGAAAGTTTAAATTTAAAGCAATACCCTGCCGATTGGTATTTATTTGGCCGAAAAGATCAGCCTGGACCAGTCCGGGTGGGAACTGACAATTTTGCGCGTAGATTCAGGCCTGTAAAAAAACATTTTGGATTCGGAGATGAATATGGTTTATATTGCTTTAAATCTACAAGGGCCTGCCATTTATATGATGATGGTGCTGATTTGAGAGATATACAAATATTATTTAGACATAAAGATTTGCTTGCAACAGTAAAATATTTAAAGAGCTTAGGCAGAGTTGAACGTGGACGCGCTTTTGATAAAGGAAGAAAAATTTGAGACATGAATAACAAAGTAAGACAACGACCAGATGCAGCTGTTAACAGAAGCTATGAAAACCCTATAGTTGTTATAGCCAGTTTGGATTTCAGGGATAAGAATTTAATTACACATCTTCCTATTACAAACGATGGATTTGTATATAAAGAGTTTTCAAAAAGCAGTGAAGCACTATCGGCATGTGAAACAGAGCCTATATTTAAAAAGAATTTGTTGTGTATTTATAACTTAAAAACCAAAAATTTTGTACAGCATGAGCGAATGCCATTGCCAAGTGAGATACAGGCGATACAACCTTTATTAGCTTATCTTTTGAATAAATAAAACCTAAGTCTTATTTATTTTCATCTAAAATACTTTTTAATAGCATCAACCTTTTGTAAAAGCAATAAAAGCTATTATTACCGCGATAATTATTTAGTACTTCAAAATGACTTTTAACAAACCCGGGGACATTTGTAATGGTAATAGCAGTATTTAATTTTATAGTTAGGGGAAGTTCTACAGTTTCAAAATATTTCTCAAGTTCATCGATGGTCATGCGCAAATATATGGTAGTTTTTTCCTAAAGGACAAACTTCTTATATATATTCCAAGCTATAAATAACATTATCATTGCGCCCGCTGTCCACCATATCCAACTATAATCAGGTTTAGTCGAAATATTTTTGATTTTCTTTTGAACGTGTTGTTCCTGTTTTTTGGTGGTAGTACTATCTACTGATTTGGTATGACTTGTACCCTTTTGCTCAGTGGTTTTCTCGTCAGATCTGGTATTAGTTTTTTTATGGCCGATAATCTCAACATTTGAAGCCTCACCGGTAAAGCTTCCGTCATTGTTAACTTTAATAGGCTTACCTGGTACCGGCGTAATAGTAACTTTAAATCCAGCGCTGTCCTGAGTTAAAACTATTTTATTGGTAATTTTCTTACCCGTATCAACGCTTGCTACTTTAATGGATGTATTTTTAGCCTCATTAGTTTTAACAACGCTGTCCGTGTGCGTATTTAATACCTTTCGGGCTTTACATCCAACAGCCATTAAAGCGGCAATCAGCATCAGTAATAAACAAAATAAATATCGTTTCATTTAATAAATATCGTTTCATTTAATAAATCTTGTTACGGCATATATCTGCCTGGTTAATCTTATTTTCCTATATACACCATCACCTTCACGGCCCCCGGCCTGATTAGTATTACCCTCAACAGTCGTTACCGTTGTATTAGTCCATCGGTCAATAAATCCTACATGCGCAATCCTCCCCTTTTCGGGAAAGTACAAACCAAAAACATCTGACCGCAATGGCGTAATATTCAACTTTCTATTACGTTGCCAAATCGTTGACTTTTTCGAGAACAGATCAGGGCAAAAGCCGCTGCGCGGATTGGCTATTTTGTTTTGACCAAACGACCAGCATACGAATGAGGCGCACCACGGCTGACCTTTAGGCAGGCCGCAATATTTCAAAAACATCTCAACCGCCGTACCATCATTATGACCCGTAAGCTCCCTTACGCCAATCTGTGAGACATAAGTGTTTGCAACTCTTCCGCGGGCATCGCCGGGGCCGCCGGTATTGCCTGGTTGAGCAGCACTAATACCAACACTATAAAGCAGTATAAGCACAAACAAATAGTAATTTTTTGCCATGGTTGCAGGGTTTTAAAATCTATGGAAAATTGATCCTCAAAATAACAGCGCAGGTCGGGCCAAAGGATCTTTAATATCATCCAGGTTACGGCCTGAAAAATACATAGGCTTATGATAGAAGTAATATTGATCTGCAAAACTCCGATATCATACATCCCTGCAGTCGGGTCAATCAGCCTTAATACATAAGGTGATACAAAAAATAATAATAGCGCGGCAATAAGTAATATATACTCACCGTGCCTGAAGAATAGTTTTTTTAATTTATAAAGCATTATTCCTGATTTTGAAGTTTAAGTTTTAATTCATTTAACATATCTTCCGCTTGTTTAAGTGCTATCTCCAGTTCCTTAATCTTAGCTATGTACTGCTTTTCGCGGGTTTGATTGTTTTTAATGATCTTGACGTACTCACTCTCTTTTTTTTGCAGATTCAATATCTGCTGCGCCTGATTTTTCAACTGTTCACCCTGAAGATTAACTTGCGAACGCAAATCGCCGAGCATTGTACTATAAGCTTCAATACTGGTAAGCTGTGTTTGCGTTTGGGCCAGTATAGTTTCCGCCTTATACTTTTTACGGGTTGCTACAGCAGTAATCAACATGCCAGCTCCTACTGAGCTGATGACTTGAAAAAAGGTGGTAAGTGAGTAGGTTTCTAAGGTCATTGTTATTAGTTAATGATCAGGCCCAACAAATTAAAATAAGCATCACGGTAGCTGAATTTGGTTACCTGGCCATTTTGCTGTGTTACTTCCTTATCGCCGCTGATATCTAAAATCTCGAACTGTCTTTTTGTTAGTTCAGGAATTTCTATTTCAAACTTTTTAGCTATCAACTCCTGAAAATCTTTATCAGCTTGCTCCGGAGCATCGGTTGCGCGCTCTTTTATCAGGTCTACTTCGTCCT
>JAICMD010000228.1 GCA_025929405.1 Mucilaginibacter sp.
AGCCATTAGTAAAGTGGTGGATTACCTGAGTAAGCTGGATACTGCACATCTGGATAAGATCAAATTAAAGAAACGTTTCAGCGGTATCCTGGAACATTACATGAGCGAACGGGAAAAGATGACGATGCTCAGCAAGCAGGCAGATAAAGAGGAACTGATGCGCTTTACCAGGGAACAGGTAACTAACCTATAGATGATCAAATACACAGAGTGACTATAGTTAAAGAGTAACGAGTATGCATATCAACATCACCAAGAGCGAGACCGGCAATAACAAAGGCAGCAGTAGCCAGTTAGTCGCCTATCTCGAAAAAGAGAACCGGCTGGCTGAAAAGCTGGATCACTATCATCAACCGGAATATTGGTTTAGTAATGACCGGAATAACATCCAGCCTTATGAGGTTAGGCAGGGCATCGATAATAATGTTGCCAAGCTTTCGAAGGACGACGCTAAGTTCTTCCTGATTAATATCAGTCCGAGCGAAAAGGAGTTACTATATCTGAAGGAATTATATGGGACAGAAGGCGCTAAAGCTTACCTGAAAGACTATGCTAATTTAGTTATGGATGCTTATGCCAAAAACTTCAAACGTAACGGTATTGACAGCAATAAAGACCTGGTTTATTACGGTAAGCTGGAGCAGAACCGCTACTATACTTATAAAGACTTGGAGGTAAGAAAAGGCAAAGCAGTTAAAGGCGATGTCAAGCTGGGAGAACAGATGCATGTTCAGATCATTGTTAGCCGTAAAGATGCAAGTAACAGCATTAAGCTCAGCCCGCTCAATAACTCGAAAGGGAAGAATGCTGCCCACAGCCAGAAGGTCGGTCAATTTGACCGGGTTGCGTTTAAGCAATTATCCGAAGCATTATTTGATCGAACGTTTAATTACGAGCGGGAGGTCAAGGAATCGTTTAAGTATGCCAATACGCTTAAGCACGGCACTTATGAACAGAAAGAAGAAGTAAAAGAACTATCTCGCATTGAGCAGGTTAACAAAGTTTTCACTGAGCAAGGCTATAGTCATAGTGCTGGCCTAGTAGATACTTTGTTAAAAGGCGGTCAATATATAGGCGGGGCACCTGCACAAGACGACAGCCAGCGCCGAAGAAGGAAAAGAGGTCGGGGCTATGGCAGGGATAACGATCAGAGCCAGGGATATTCTATGTGATGATATGAGATAAATACCATGCGGCTGTGGCAGGTTGCTGCATTGCACCACGCGCTTCGCGCCGGGTTTCATTCCGCAATCCGCCTCGCCGCAGCACGCAGGCAAGTATTCGTTCCTCAAACACGCCTGCCTTTCAGCGCACATAACAGTATATGGTCACCGCACCACCGTCACAAAGATACCCGCGCAGGGAAATCGTCAAGGGTACATAAACAACGGCTATCGCCGTTGCCCTTGACAATTTCCCTGCTTCCGGCTCCGGTTGTTTAAGCGGTGCAATGACATGGTGTGTGCAGCAATCGAGTGCTATTTATCAATAATATCAGCCGTTACTATATTTTTTCTTTAGAACGGCCATATCGTCACTCACCTTTTTATCCAACACTTTAGCATAAATTTGAGTAGTCCGAAGACTACGGTGACCCAGCATTTTGCTGACCGTTTCAATAGGAACACCATTAGTAAGAGTTACTGTCGTGGCAAAGGTGTGTCGGGCACAGTGAAAAGTTAGTTCTTTTTGTATGCCTAAGCAATCTGCTATTTCTTTAAGATAAGCATTTACTTTTTGATTGGTAATCAATGGAAATACCGTACCAGCATTTACTGCTCTTGGATCATCACGATAATGCTCTACAATTTCTAAGGCTTGAGGCAGCAGCGGTATGCGAGATAACGTTCCTGTTTTGGTACGGGTAGTATTAATCCAAATTTCCCTATCTATACCGATAACCAAATCTGAGTGCTTTAATGCAACCAAATCTGCGTAAGACAGGCCGGTAAAGCAGCTAAATAGAAAAAGGTCTTTAATTAGTTCGAGACGATCAGTCGAAAATTTCTTTTGAGTTAGCTCTTCAAGTTCGGTTTAATAAGCCCTATTTGTTTCCCGTGTTTTTACTTTATAAGCCATAAACGGATCTTTCATCAGCCAGTCGTTTGCAACGCATTGACGGACAATCTTCTTCAACTTCTTGATCATGCCCATAGCAGTGTTGTGCTGAATGTTTTTGACCGTCTTCAAATAATATTCGTACTCTGTGATAAACTGGTGATTTAGTTGATCTATCGGCAAATCATTTATCTTATATTGGTGCTTAATAAACTCTTCAATAGATTTATAGGCTGTCTTGTATTTTTTCAACGTGCCTTTGGCAAATTCTTTTCCTACCAGCGTAGCAAATTGATCATTATGGTATTGATATACTTCCAGAACGGTATGAGTAGGAGTATCATCCACTGGTTCACCATTATACAGGCTTCTGATTGCTTTGGCCGTCACCTCTTTTCCGGATGCTAGCAATTCACGTTGGGCTTCGTACAACTTAGCATTCAGTTGTTCCAACCAGGCGTTTATTGCTTTAGCTTCTTTGCTTGTTCCTGAAACCCGGCAAGATTGTGTACTCCATTGTTCTATTGTACACATTCTTTGGGTATTCCATTCAACTCGTTTACCGTCTACCGTTAATCTTGAATAGATTGGAAATCGTCTCTCTTTTTCTGTTCTTGACTTTTTGAGATAGAAAAGTACCTTAAATGTCTTTTTCATTTTTCTGAATTTTAAAGATGAATAAAAGTAGTCCTTACGTTCTTTCCAGTCAAGATGTTCAATTACTGAACCGGTTGATAAACAGATGCTTATGAGCTAAATCGGGAGTCGTCTATCAACATCGTTGCCGACTCCCGATTTAGCCCCTTTTACGCCCGATTTAGATGGATTTTTTGGTATAGTCTGGAAACAAAAAACCCTTCAAATCGTGTCATTTGAAGGGTTTTGCAAATTTTGGAGGGTCTTCCAGTGATCCCGCTGGGACTCGAACCCAGGACCCCAACATTAAAAGTGTTATGCTCTACCGGCTGAGCTACGGAATCGTTTTAACCGTTTTGATTAAAGTGGTGCAAATATAGAACTATTAGTGTATGTGTGCAAGGCTTATTTTATTTTATTTATTAATGGTTTATAAAGGCCTTAGCAGTCAATAAAATATATATATAATAGCCAAAAATTGATATTTTAAATTAGGAAATACCATATTAAATTAAACGAGTATATTTGCAATTCTTGAATGCCCGGATGGCGAAATTGGTAAACGTTGCGGTCTCAGAAGCCGTTGAGAATTGTCTCTTGAGAGTTCGAGTCTCTCTTCGGGCACGCTAAATTAAATAAGGTGAGTAGTTATATAATAACTTAAACTCACCTTATTTTTTACCCTGCCCGGATGGCGAAATTGGTAGACGCACCATCTTGAGGGGGTGGCATTCGTAAGGATGTACGAGTTCGAATCTCGTTCCGGGCACAAACCTTATTTTCCCTAATTTACTACCCGTTAAAATCTATATAATATATTTATTATTTGAGGAATAAATTTAATTATATACTTCCCATAAAATTTATAGATAAGAACAGCAATTATAAGTAACCCCACTATCCACCATATCCAACTATAATCTGGCTTAGAATCAATAGTCTTGACTTTTTTAGAGACATTTATCTGTTGTTTGTTTATATTCTTTCTATCGGCCACATTGTGACTTGATACACCTCTTTGCTTGTTAATAGCTTCAGTTTGATTGGTTGAAATGCGTTTTTTGCCTATTATTTCTATCCTTGATGCTTCACCGGTAAAATTACCATCTTTATCAACCTTTATACTTTTACTGTACATTGGTATAATAACAACTTTAACTTCACTGCTATCATACGCGATAATAATCCTTTCTGATTTAGCCTTAGTTGTATCAATATATTGTTCTTCCAAGTGAACATCCTTATTGTTTGATACCACTACCGTGCTATCTATATGCGCAGCTAAAACTTTGCGAGATTTACAACCAATACAAGGAATTATAATTAATGCAAATAATAAATATCTTTTCATTTAATATATCTTGCTACGGCATATATCTGCCTGGTTAATCTTACTTTTCGGTAAACTCCATCACCCTCAAGACTTCCGGCCATATTGGTATTACCCTCCACCGTTACAACTGATGTATTGCCCCATCGATTAATAAATCCTACATGAGCTACCCTACCCTTTTCAGGAAAATACAAACCAAAAACATCAGCCTGCAATGGTATGATATTTGATTTTTTATTACGTTGCCAAATAATGGCTTTGGCATTGAACAAATCCGGACAATAACCACTTCGTGGATTAGCTATTTTACCTTGGCCGAATGCCCAGCACACAAATGATGCGCACCAGGGCTGACCCTTTGATAACCCACAATAGCGCAAAAACATTTCTACATCGATACCGTCATTATGCCCTGTAAGTTCTCTTACTCCTATTTTAGAGGTGTATATTTTTGTTACCCTATCGCGGGTGCGGCTGGTATTGCCTGATTGAGCATTACTAATGCCAGTACTATAAAACAATACACAAATAAGCAGATAACAATTCTTTGCCATGGTTCAAGGGTTTTAAAGTCGATTCCGAATTGATTTTCAAAATAGTTGCGGAGATCCGGCCATAATAACTTTAAAATCATCCATGTTATACCCTGGAATATGCAAAGTCTGATTATTGATGTAATGTTTATCTGTAATACTCCAACATCGTACATGCCAGCAGTGGGATCTATTATTCTTAAAACATAAGGCGAAATAAAAAATAGAAGTAGGGCCGTAATTAATAAAAGAAATTCGCCTTGTCGGGCTATAAATTTTGTTAATTTATAAATCATTATCATTGATTTGAAATTTAAATCTAAATTCATTCAACATATCCTCAGTCTGCTTGAGAGCAATTTCAAGTTCCTTTATTTTGGTAATATATTGCTTTTCACGTACCTGATTGTTTTTGATAATCTTCACATATTCGCTCTCCTTCTTTTGCAGATTAAGTATTTGCTGGGCCTGATTTTTTAATTGTTCACCTTGTAAATTTATCTGCGAACGCAGATCACCTAACATTGTGCTGTATACTTCAATAGATGTAAACTGCGTTTGAGCTTGAGCTAACAATGTTTCGGCTCTAATTTTTTTGCGAGTAACTATGATAGTAATTACCATACCTATCCCAACAGAACTGATGACCTGCAAAAAATCAGTAATTGAATATGCTTCTGGAGTCATTTTATTAGTTAATTATTAGTCCCAACAGGTTAAAATAAGCCTCACGGTAACTGAATTTGGTTACCTGCCCATTTTGTAATGTTACTTCCTTATCGCCATTGATATCTAAAATCTCGAACTGTCTTTTTGTTAGTTCAGGAATTTCTATTTCAAACTTTTTAGCTATCAACTCCTGAAAATCTTTATCAGCTTGCTCCGGAGCATCGGTTGCGCGCTCTTTTATCAGGTCTACTTCGTCCT
>JAICMD010000187.1 GCA_025929405.1 Mucilaginibacter sp.
GGAAAGTAACAGGGTAAATTCAGGGAATTAGTTTACAGGGGCAGTTTGCAGTTATCAATCAGCAAACTGCCCCTGTAAAACTTATAAACTGCCTACTGTGCTATAAATACCGCATTACTAAACAATAGCTTGCCACCTTCCCAAAAATTACGGAATAAAGGATCATCAACCATATAAATTACAGACCCTCTTCCTGCTTTTTGCGTGCCTATTAACAAGCCATTTTTTATTTTATCCTTACTTTTTTGGCCCACAAATCCGGCAACATAGTTATTGGTTTTTATAGTGCCCACATTCCAGTTATCGGTGCCACTTAAAAGTTCGTAAACATCGTCCGATTGTTTAAGTGCATAATAGTATTTAGGCATACCAAAACCTAATGGATGGGTATTATCAAGAGTAATTTTGTAAATGGCTCCTGATACATTTGATTTGATGGCTTCATTGTCGCGGTTTTCATAGGATGTGTTATTTACAACATTTTTGGTTGTATCCTTACCCTCCTTTTTCTTTATATCGAATACCTTTTTATCTGCCAATTGGGTAACTGCGTTCTCCAATGCTATTAGTTTACCACCATCGCGCACCCAGTTTTGCAATTTATCTGAGGGGAAATCATCATATTTTCCATCAGGAAATATCGCTATATCAAAACTGTTCAGTTTAATCCTGCCCATATCAACATAATTTATCAGCGAAACCGGGTAATGCAGCTCCTGCTCAAAGAAATTCCAAATCTGCCCAACTGCCTCGCTTGAAGTGCCATCCCCGCTAACCAGCATTATTTTAGGTGGATGGATATATTTTATATTATCCGAACCAAAATCGGCTCCCTTATCTACAAAGCCGGATTGCAGCGGGGTAAGTTCGCGTCCTAATTCAGTAGCTATACGCGGAACAAGACTATTAAAATCGGCCCGGTCATTCCCGGCGCGGGTAATTATGAGTGACCCGGCTGCAAACTTTTTACCATTTACCTCAAAAGGAGTTTCTGTATAACGCACCCGTATTTTTTCTTTTAACAATGCTGATAAAAACTTAGCGTCCTCAACTGATCGCCATGCGGATACATAAGCATAGGCACTTGTTGGAGAAGCCGGTTTAATAGTTTGCAGCAAAGCTGGGGTAACGGGTTTTAATGATTCCCTTACACCGTAGGCATTTAATCCATAAGCATACGGCAATGCCCAGGCAGTAATGTCATACGTATTTGAATCGGCTACAAAAGTTTTCGGCTCAAATAAAACATTTAATAATACTGATTTAGGCTGATAGGCATTAACAACCATATCCTCGGTATTGATCGTAAATGATTCGGATTTTTCCGTAAAATAATTGTAGCCAACTGCGCTGCTTTTTAAACCAAACCCATATTGTATGCCGTTCCTGTCCAGCAATTTGGCAAGGGCATTTATTTTATCGGGGTTATCGTTTTTAATGATATAGGTTTTATACTCACCCGGAGGATTGGCGCGGCTGTTATCAAAATATTTCTTAAACTCCTCAACCGCTTTTTGAGCATAAGCAGACGCGGTTTCAATAGTGCTTAAGCTGTTGCTGTAATGGTGCGCAATTCGTTGGGCAAGACTAAGCGTATCGCCCAGGCGGGTAACAATAGCCAGGCCTGCATCTATCCCCCCCTGCTCGTACGTCATACCTATTGAGCCATTATAAATTGGATAAGTATCGCCATAAGATGGATACAGCAAATCAAACTCCTGGCGGGTAAAGTAAAGCCAGCCGTTCTGATCAAAATATTTGGCATTATTTTTACCGATGATAGTTTGAAATTCACGCTGCCACGGTGTAATATCCCTGTGAAACGGTTCGGCAGCAGGTGCAAAATAGTAAGGCGAATTATAGCCCTGTTCATGAAAATCGACATGTATTTGAGGCAGCCATTGATTAAACAGCGCAACACGGGCCTGTGTTTCCTTTTGGGTCTGCCAAACCCAATCGCGGTTCAAATCAAAATAATAATGGTTTGCACGCCCGCCGGGCCAGGGTTCTATATGCTCGCGCGATGATGGGTCGGCATCAGGAATAGCTCCTTTTGTTGAATTATAAAAGTTAACATATCGTTCACGCCCATCCGGATTTAAGCAAGGATCAATAACTACTACTGTATTTTTCAGCCAGACTTTAGTTTTAGCATTGGCGGGGTTAACCAGATCATACAAAGTTTGCATAGCTGCTTCGCTTGAACTTGGCTCATTACCATGCACATTATAACTTAACCATACAATAACTGGCACATTTGTAGTTGGGGTTCCGGTTTTATCTAACCCTGCAAGGCGCAGATTATTGGTGCGTATTTCCTCTAAGCGACCAATATTTTCGGGCGAGGCAATGAACATTGCTAATAATGGCCTGCCTTCATTAGTAGTGCCATATTGCTGTAGTTTTACGTTTTTTACCGTTTGTGCCACATAATTAAAATAGGCCACAATACGATGGTGCGGCGTAAATTGCTCGCCCAGATGATAGCCCAAGAACTCGGACGGCGATTGTACCGGCTGCGCCAAAGCAACTGACGAGATAATTACACAGGCGAATAATAAACGGAGTACCCTTAACATAATAGCCGTTAAGTTAATTAATTACGTATCGTAAAACTAATTTAAGGCTAAAAATCGATTTAAGGATTATTCTCTCGATTCAAACACCAGTAAAGTATGCTGGCTTGCCGTATGCAGATCGCGCCAAACGCGATTGATCTCCTCATCAGGCGATGCTGCCTGCAATCCACAATACGGATATAATGTATCTACATGATTACGTGCCGCTTTTGCCAGTTTACGACTGCAAACACTAAGCCGGTGCAAGGTTTGCGAATTAACACTATCCCATGAATCATCAACCGACTGGTAAAACTCATTGCGAATTGTGTCAACATTATTTTCAATAATCTCTATTTGGCTTAGCAGTTGCATGGTTTGCTTTTGTGTGTATTTTTTTGCAACGATGCGTTTGCCAATAATTGCTTTTGCCAAATCCACGAAATGAATGGCCATGCCTATTAAATTAGCAGCCAGGGTAGCTTCGGCCAATTGTAAAAAGGGGTATTGATATAGTTTATTTTCAATAGTGGCATTTGCAGGATCAATCTTAAAACAGCGACTTTTATCAACCTCAACATTATCAATTTTAAATGAATGACTGCCGGTTGCAACCATACCTATATATTTCCAGGTAGGTAAAAGTGTAACGTTCTTTTTATCAATAAAAAATGGCAGCACAAACGGTGAGCCATCTTCATTTAGCACCGGGCCGTTGCTGTTTTTGATAGTACAATTTGCCGTAAAATGCGTGGCATGATATGCCCCGCTGGCATAATTCCATTGCCCGTTAATAATATAGCCTGTTGGGGTTATTAAGGCTTCACCCGTTTGTGCGCCGCTTCCGGCCAGGCAGGTTTTGGTATTTGTAAATTCGGTTTCGGCAACATCAGTATCAATAAAACCCGAAAACCAGCCTGCACCGCAGCAAAGCGTAAATACCCAGCCAAAGCTGCCATCGGCCCAACTTAAAGCTTCCTGCAGTTGCACCAGTTGAGGCAGCGTCATATTTAATCCGCCATATTCAACAGGCATTAAAGCTTTGAACCATTTTTGCTGATACACCAGTTCCAGTTGCGCCGGATGTAGTTGCCCTAATTGTTCTGCCTCAGCAGTGGTATTACGGATTATATCCTTCCATTCAGGCTTGATTATAGTTGACGGATGTGCTGTTATTTGCATAGCAGATAATTTAAGCCGCTTGGGCGGCAAGTTTCTCCTGTTTATAAATAGCCTTCCACTCAAGGTATCCCCAAATGGCTATCACAAACAAAAACAGGGTAAGCAGTGCAAAAAGCACCAGGTTTTTATAAAATAATAATGGGATGGCAAACAGGTTACTGATATTTAATAATACCCAATTCTCAATTTTACGCCGGGCCAAAAGCCACATACCCGCCCATGCCGTTGATGACACAAACGAATCCCAAACCGGTACATTTGAGTTAGTAAAATGTTTTAGTACCAGGTAAAGCACTGCCCAGCCTATAAACACAATGGCCGCCACTATCTTCCACTCCTTATTAGTGCACCAGCTTATTTTAACCGGATTTGCACCACGCTTGGTTATCCAGAATACCCAGCCGTAAATGCTCATCACTACATAGTAAACATTTAAAACAGATTCGGCGTATAGGCCGGTCATCAGCAATACATAAGTGCCAACAAGCGTGCCTGCTATGCCAGTTGGGTATAGCCAAACGTTATTAACCCGCGCAAGCAACACTTCGGCTACTCCTAAAATTACAGCAATCCACTCTAACAAAGTGGTTTGCTGTAATTGTTGTATTAAAAGGTTAATAAATTGGTTCATAGGCCCCTTCTAAACGTCCCCCTTAGGGAGAGACTTTTAATAGTTTGTTTTTATTTTTTAGATTGCCTTTATCAAGCCCTCCCCAAAGGGGAGGGTTGGGTAGGGTCTAAAACTTTAAATTAAGTGACGCTAAAAAGTTTATTGGTGCCTGCGGGAAGAAGTAGTTATAGTTAACCACCTTGCCGCTTTCAATATCAGGGTAGGTTGCTCCGTCAGATATATAACGTTTGCTGAAGATATTGTTTACTAATAAACCTATGCCTATATTTTTAACCCCCTTAAGTTTGAAATTATAATTTAAGCGTATATCATTTACCATATAGCCGTTTAATGATCGACTAAGAGTTGAAGTGTTATCCAGGTATTGCCTGCTTACATATTTGGTAATAAAAGCAATCTCGGCATTTTTTACAGGCTGATAGCTGATGATACTTGCACCAACAAAACTTGGCGAATAGGCAATGTTTGATTTGCTGTACTGCGTCAGGTCAAGATTGCCTGTATCCCAATTCTGCAGGTATTGCTTAAAGTTTTTAACCTTATTAGTGCTTAATGAGGCATTTACCATCCAGCTTAACGGCTGGGCTATTTTAACCTTCGCACTGGCTTCAATACCTGCACGGTAACTGTTATCAATATTGGTACGTATGGCTTCGCCAACATCATTTAATGATCCGGTAAGCACCAACTGGTTTTTATACAGCATATAAAAACCATTAATGCTACCGCTAAAGTTGGTTTGATTAAAGCGATAACCCAATTCAATATCCTTCAAATTCTCGGCTTTAGGGCGGCTTTGTGGCGATGAATCGATAAAATCATTACGGTTAGGCTCGTGGTTAGCAACTGCAATAGATGCGTAAACTGAATTGTGCTGGTCTATCTCATAAGTCACCCCTGCTTTGGGATTAAAAAAATCCATCAAAGCTTGTTGCTGTACATTGTTCAAATTACGGTCATACCCTAAAAATGAATAACTTATGTGACGGTACTGCATATCACCATACAGCATAAAGTTACCTAAATGCCATTCGGCCTTGCCGAAAATGTTAAAGTCGGTTTTCTTGGCATTATCGCGCGAGTATTCATAATCGGGTGATATACCTGCACTCTGTTGCGTCCATTGGATGTTATCATAATGGTCGCCTTTGTACTCGTTATAAGCACCACCCAAAGTAAAATTTAAATTATTTTTAGGTCGATAGTTAAAGTTATAGGTTGCGCCGTAAAAATAGTTGCTTAACCAAAGTTGCCTTACTAAATCGGTATTAGTTATAGCTGTACCGCCAATGGTAACGGGTGTTATGCCGTAATCAGTCAGCACCTGGTCGTTTTTATACTCTTCGTAATAACCATAACCGCGAGTATAATGCAGCGCACCGCTAAAAGATAGTTTGCTGCTTAACTGATGATCGTACAATAACTGGTAATAGTTCTGTACATAATTATCTGTTTGATTTTTATAGTAAGTACCGCTTGAGTTAATATATCCTAACTCGTTGTAGCGATAGTTACCGGCATTATAAATATCCTCAGGAATACCATCCCAGGCCTGGTGTGTTTGCTCATACCCGCTGAAAACATTTAAGCGCAATATGTTATGCTTGCCGTAATAAGCTCCGCTTAAAAAAAATGACTTTAATTTTGACCCTGAACGGTTAATATATCCATCAGAGGTCATATTTGACAAGCGGCCATCAAAGCTGAAATGATCACCCAATAAACCAGTACCTACAGCTACTGTATTTTTTAAAGTGCCGTATGAACCTGCCGAGTTATTTAATTCAGCATAAGCGGTATCGCGGCGGGTTGTGGTTTGTATATTAATACTTGCCCCAAAAGCACCTGCGCCGTTGGTTGATGTACCTACGCCGCGTTGCACCTGTATATTATCAACGGATGAAGCCAGGTCGGGCAGGTCCACAAAATACACGCCTTGATCTTCAGCATCATTTAGTGGAATGCCATTAAGGGTAACATTAATACGTGTTGCGTCCGATCCGCGAATACGTATACCCGTATAACCAACGCCGTTCCCTGCATTTGAACTTACAACAGTAGATGGTGTTTGCTCCAGCAGATATTCAAACCCCCGGCCAGAGTTATTTTTTTCGATATCCTTTCTATTAAGATTAGTAAAAGCGGTTGGTGATGTTGCCGAAGCACGGGTAGCGTTAACGGTTACTTCTTCAGTAAGCGTAGCACCCTTGTTTAAAGTAAAATTGGTGGTGGTATTTGCTGTTACGTTTATCTGTTTTGATACGGAAGTATAACCTATATAAGTAACCTGTAGCGTATAAGTACCGGGCTTTATATTATTAAGTTGATACGTGCCACTGCTGCTTGTAACCACGCTGGTATTGTTTTGAATGTTGATAGTTGCGCCGGGCAATGCTTCGCCGGTTTGCTGATCCGTAACTCTACCAGACAGCGTGAATTGGGCCGATGCCAGCACAGGCAACAGCAAGGCAAATAATGCCGAGA
>JAICMD010000088.1 GCA_025929405.1 Mucilaginibacter sp.
CATCTAAGATTTGTACAGCAGTTGCACCCGGAAGGTTTTGCCAGTCATGCAATACCCAAACCACTTTCTTGTCAGGTGTTACTTCAACAAGTTGCGGGCCTTTCCCACCTTCGCCTCTTGATCCAAAAATAGTATTGCCGTTTGCCAACCGTGTGCAAGTTTGTGGTGATGCAGTAAAACGGTACTCTGCGGGCAAATCTGTCTTATAATTAAATTGCCAAACTGTTTCGTTTTTAGCGTTCACTTCACGCGTAATGCCTTCTGTTTCGTCAGTTATTAATGTATTCCCATTTTTTAACCGGATAGCTGCCCATGGGCGGGGCGACTTATAATTCCATATCTCTTTAAAATCTTTATCATATTCAACTACTTTACCCATATTAAGAAATGAGACCAGGTAAGTGCCTTGCGCGGTAACCCGAACACGCCTAAATTGCGCATGTACATCGTTAGGGTTGGCGTAAGGGAGCTCATGTTCCACCTCACCCTTTCCTGTTTTAATATTTACAATTATTAATTTAGGTGGCAGGCCGTTCAATACAAACATTATTCTATCCAAACCAATAGGCTGACAAGTGTGTATCTCGGTATGGTCTGCCCCTTTTGAATTATTGCCATCATAACGCCAAAGCACTTTTTTATCCGGACTAATCAAGGCTACATATTGCATCCGGCTAAAAAGAATATTTCCGTTCGATAACATCCAAACATCGTCATACTCGGGTCCTTTACCAGTGGAATAGGTCCATACCACTTTACCGTTATTTACAACCGACATTCTATCGCAATTCTCGCCAATATACAACATGGAGTGTTGTGCTAAACCATTCCCAGGCAAATTAGCCGGTGTTATTTCTGTTGAATTGACTAATGGTGCAAACTCTTCCTGCGGAGCCATAAAGGGCACATTGGCCGCTGTAAAAAGATGCAACGCATCCATGCATGGTGTTGCAGAAGCTTTTTTCTTTTGCGCGAAAAGAAAGTTGGTAAATACCAGCGCAAACAGCATGGTTGTTATGCAAAATCTAAAAGCTTTCATTATATTCATAATTGTGGGTTATCCAGACTTTACATATCTCGTTGAGAGATTATCTCACAACCGAACCATTGGCAAATCCTTCAACAGGAGCTACAAAAGTCAGTTTACCTTCAGCATTCTCAGCCATTAATATCATACCCTGTGATAAAATTCCTTTTATTTCGCGCGGTTCAAGGTTTACCAGTATACTTACTTTTTGACCGATAATATTTTCAGGTTCGAAAAACTCTGCTATCCCCGATACTACTGTGCGTTGATCAATGCCAGTATCAATGGTAAGTTTTAAAAGTTTTTTGGTTTTGGCTACTTTTTCGGCAGTTAAAATGGTGCCAGTACGTATATCCATTGTAGCAAAGGTTTCGTAATTAATATTTTCCTTCGCCGGTATTATTTCATGCTGATGTTCGGTTTCCACAGCTTGCTTTTTATTCTGAAGTTTTTGTAATTGCAGGTCTATGGTTTCGTCTTCTACCTTTTCAAACAATAAAGCGGCTGCATTTAATTGATGACCATTGTTAAATACAAGCTCACCATCAAAATCCAGACTACCAATATTAAGCATATCAAATATTTTGGTCGCTGTACGAGGTAAAAACGGCTGCAAACAAGTAGCTAAATGGCCAATTATAAATAAGCAATTATGCAATGCTTCTTTTGCCGCAGGGGCATCGATTTTAATGGTTTTCCATGGTTCCTGCTCGGTTAAATAACGGTTGCCCAGTCGTGCTATATCCATTACATTTTGCAGCGCCTGTCTAAAACGATAAGCTTCCAAATTAACCTCAAGTGCATTGTAGATATTTCCGATTTCCTGATTTATCGCTGTATTAACTAATTCAATCGTACCGGTATCACTTTCAACTTTTCCCTCATAAAACTTATGCATCAATATCATTACCCGATTAACAAAGTTGCCCAATATGGCCACCAACTCGTTATTTATACGGGCCTGATAATCTTTCCAGGTAAACTCGCTGTCACTTGTTTCGGGTAGTATTGATGTAAGTACATAACGCAATTCGTCCTGCTTGTCCGGTAATTCTTCCAGGTATTCGTGCAGCCAAACGGCATGATTACGTGAGGTTGATAGCTTATCGCCCTCCAGGTTTAAAAACTCATTGGCAGGCACATTTTGCGGCAATACATATTCGCCATGCGCATGTAATATGGATGGGAAAATAATGCAGTGAAATACAATATTATCCTTACCAATAAAATGTATCAGGCAGGTATCATCATCCGCATTCGCCTGTTTCTTCCAGTATTGTTGCCAATCTTTACCATTATCAATGGCCCATTGTTTGGTGGCCGATATATAGCCTATCGGCGCATCCATCCAAACATATAACTTTTTACCCTTCGCTTCTACTAAAGGGACATCAATACCCCAATCCAGGTCACGCGTCATTGAGCGTGGCTGCAGGCCCGATTTAAGCCATGATTTACATTGCCCAAATACATTTACCTTCCATTCGCCTTCTTTTTCGTCAATCCATTGTTCAAGCCAGGGTTGGTATTTATCTAAAGGCAAATACCAGTGTTTGGTTGGCCTCAGTACTGGTGGTTTGCCGCTTAAAGTTGATACCGGGTTTATCAGATCGGTAGGATTTAGCGATGTACCGCACTTTTCACATTGATCGCCATAGGCATTTTCATTATGACAGTTTGGGCAGGTGCCTACAATATAACGGTCAGCCAGAAACTGGTCAAAATCCTCATCATAATATTGCTCGGTAAGTTTTTCAACAAACTCATCCTTTTCATACAAGTTCAAAAAAAATTCCTGCGAAAGGTCGTGATGAATAGCCGATGAAGTACGGTGATAAATATCAAAGCCAATACCAAAGTCTTCAAAACTTTGCTTTATCTGATTATGATATTTATCAATAATGGCTTGCGGTGTAGTACCTTCTTTTTTTGCTTTGATGGTAATTGCAGCGCCATGCTCATCTGATCCGCATATATAAACTACGTCCTTTTTTTTAAGGCGCAGATAACGTACAAAAATATCAGCGGGCAGGTATGCGCCTGCCAAATGGCCTATGTGAAGCGGCCCGTTTGCATAAGGCAGGGCCGATGTTATTGTATATCTTTTAAAATTATTAAGTTGTGACATATTGAATGCGCAAAGATAAGGTATTTTTTTAGTCAGAAAGTCCGAAAGTCGGTAACACGGAAAGTCCAAAAGTTTTTTTAATATTGGATATGCATAAAATGCCCGCTTTGCCATTAGTACCACCTTACCTAAAAAAAGGTGATAAAGTAGCTATAACCTGCCCGGCAAAAAAACTATCTGGGCCAATGACAGATGCGGTAAAACTAATAGAATTGTGGGGGTTAGAGGTTGTTATTGGCGATACGGTGACTGCATCATACCATCAATTTGCAGGGGATGACGCGTTACGAGCGCGCGACATGCAACGTTTTATTGATGATGACAGTATTAAGGCTATTTTTGCTGCACGCGGCGGCTATGGCACAGTGCGCATTATTGATCATATCAACTTTGATAAGTTAAAGCAAAACCCTAAATGGATCATCGGTTTTAGCGATATTACCGTTTTACATAGCCATCTGCATCAAAATTATAATTTGCAAACTATCCACGGGCAAATGCCGGTAAATATTCCGGACGCATCCGCAACATCATTGCAAACATTAAAAAAGACTTTATTTGGCGAGGAAATATCCTATCTAATTAAGCCCGATCCTTTAAATCGCGTTGGGAAGGCCACCGGAACATTAATAGGCGGAAATTTAAGTTTGCTTATTGCCGTACTTGGATCGATATCGGATATGGATTATAGCGGCAAAATATTATTTATTGAAGATGTGGGAGAATATCTGTACGCCATTGACCGCATGGTACGCGCACTTGACAGAGCAGGTAAATTAACAAACCTGGCTGGTTTAATTGTTGGTGGTTTTAATGATATTAAAGATAATGATATTTCCTTTGGGCAAACTGTACCACAAATAATAATGGAAGTGGTTAAAAATTATGACTATCCCGTTTGCTTTAATTTCCCCGCAGGGCATATACCTGATAACAGAGCGCTTGTGCTTGGTCGTGAAGTTGAGATAATCGTTATAGAGCATCAAAGCACCATAAAATATAAATAAAAAAGATCGCCCTTTTTTACGGGGCGATCTTTTAACTTATCAAATCAACAGAATCTTTATTATTGTTGCGTAATAACTATGTTGGCTTTTTGATTAGCCGCTACGTTATCGGCACCGATTGTTAAAACAGTACCATCGGCTGCAACAGCCTTGGTTAATGTAATAACAGCGGTGCCAGGAGCAGTGTTAGCCGGAACAGGCACTGAGATAGCAATACTTGTTGTGTTTCTTGCTATTATAGCTGTTTGGTTAGATAATGTAAGTGCACCTGTAACCGAGTAAGTAACAGTTATAGCTTGTTGTAAAGCAGTACGTGTTATAAATGTAAATGCTGCCGCGCCTGCAGTTGTATGATCAGCATCAAGTGCTACACTTACATCCGCTGTTTTGTTAAATGCAACATAAGGTGGCAATGAATTTGAAAAATCATAATTGTTACCAGGTGAATACTCCTTTTTGCACGATTGAAATACCATTAATGGCATTAATAAGCATATATATAATATCTTTTTCATTTTTCTGAATATTAATTGTCAAACCACATTGGGATATAATATTTTATTTTTGTTTTAGGGGCATTAGGGTTGCTGTTAATTTCATTAGTTATCGGATATTCATATCTTCTAAACAAACCATCAGCCGGTGCACCTATAGGTAACGTTAATGCCGGAATCTCTGAACCAATTTTACCCGATCTCCTCCATTGAGTAAAAGCATCAACACCTCTGTCCATCAAATCAACCCAATGTTGGTATTGAATATTATATAATATACTTCCTGATCCAACACCATCAGGATAAGTAGGCAATGAAGAACTAAATGTATTTGCCGTAGCTGCATCAACACCATAAAATAAACATGAAGCATTAACAGCCGCTTTTAATAGCGAATTGGCTTTGCTATTATTTTGTGGTACACCTAAGCCTCTTGCATAAATTTCAGCTTCATAAAATAACTCATCCTGATAATCAAATACAGTTTCAGGTTCAGTTGCGGTTTGCAATGAGGTTGATATACGGGGGTTAACAGAGTCGTCACCATCAGCCCCTTGCTCTAAGCCAATATAATGTGTTTGTCCAGCCGGAAGGTCAAAGAATTTTGGCAAACGCGGATCGTTCATAGGGTCCATATAATCAGTAACCCATTTTGATGCAAAGAAAAAGTTTTGTTTACCGTTATATTGCTCGCTGATATAATATTTGGGGTTCTTTTTATTTTGTATATCCTGAAATTTCACCTGAAAGTTATCAGTTGCAGAACTAACCAAACCTCCTGCAGTAACCATAGCCCCAATTCTTGTGGCAACTGTAGCATCAGTAGTTGCATCTGCCATTGTCATTAAAGTACGTAATTTTAACGAAGTAGCTAACCTTTTCCATTTCGAAATATCTCCTCCAAAAAACATGTCATATCCAATGCTATTAGCATCCCCTATTCTGGATGCTCCAGAGGTTGTATCAAACTCCCCGATAGCATCATCTAAAATTGATACTACACCTTTTAAAACAGTTTCCTGCGGGTCAAAATGAGGATAGCTAATATCGGTATTGAGTGCTTCGGTATACGGAACATCACCATAAATTGTAGTTAGTTCGTAAAAAGCAAGTGCCAATAACACTTTACACTGTGCTGCAGCATTGCTATTTTTAGGGGTTGAAGACTCAGCAATGGAAATTGCTTGTTTAAGGTTATTTCCTATTGAAGTATAATAAGCTCTCCACGGGTTACCATAAATAAGCGGGTCAATATTATATTCTCCTTCGGTTATACCGCCACCAGACCAACCTGTGGGGTTGGCAAAACCATCAGTTACTGATTGGCCTGCTAATGCCATTGGTATCCACAAGTCGCCACTGGCCCTTAAATCAACGTATGAAGTTACTGCATAAGAAAATAATAGTTTAGGATCAACCTTTTCAGCAGCATTTGGATTTTTATTTATATCCAAATATTTTTTGCACGATGGCAATGATAATATTAGTGTTAATACACCAAATGTTAATATAAATTTCTTTTTCATCATCTTTAAATTAAAGTGTTAAACGCACGTTAAACCCTATGGTCCTTGTTGCAGGTACTGAGTTAAATTCAACGGCATCGCCTGCACTTCCAGAACCAAAGAAGTTAACTTCAGGATCAATGTAAGGCACATTAGAATGTATCAACCATAGGTTTCTTCCTTCTAACCCTATACGCAAGCCTTTTATAAATTTGGTATATTTTGCCAACGTTTCGGTTGGTATGCTATAGGTTATATTAGCTTCTCTTAACTTAATGTATGAAGCATCAAAAACGTTAGCTTCGGTATTACCGGTTGCGTAATTTATTTGCCAGTAATCCTGCATACTTTGTACAGGAACTGTGTTAGGAATATAGCCAGATCCGGAAGCAACAACACCCTTATCAATAAATATTTTACCACGGTTTAATGCTGTTTCAGGCGCTAAACCCTGGCTTCGTAAAGTTGATACCGTATTAGAGAATAACACCCCGCCTTTTCGTATATCAACTAAAAAACTCAAACTAAAACGCTTGTAATTAAATGTGTTGGTAATTCCACCTGTCCAATCAGGCGATGTTGAACCTAAGCGCTGGTCGGTAACTGTTTTGCGCAAGCCTGTTGCCGGATCAATAACAATATTACCATTGGGGTCACGTTGCCATCCAACTCCATATAAACCTATTGATTTACCGTTCTCAGCCTTAATGCTCAACCCGCTCCATCCGCTGGCAACAGTATAAATAGGTATGTCGGCAGGTAACGAAACTTTGTTTGCGTTATGTGAAAAACGTAATGCCAAATCCCAGCTAAATGAAGTTGTTTTAATTGGTACAACCCCTAACGTAACTTCAATACCTTTATTTGTTAACGAACCGGCATTCACTAATTTAGCAGCATAACCTGTTGATTGCGGAATTAATAATGGGATTATTTGATTACGTGTAGTATTGTCATAATAGGTAACATCTGCTGTTAAGCGATCATCAAAAAATCTTAAATCTACACCTACTTCTGTTGAATTTTGTTTTTGAGGTTTCAGATTATCTAATGGAGGTATAGTTGAAGGAGCAGAGAACGCTAAGTTTCCATTAAATGGAAAAGTTGAACCGGCACCATATTGAGCAAATGCTGTACTTTGCGGAAGGAAGTTAAAATATAATGAGTAAGGATCGTAATCACCCCCCACATCGGCATAACTTAAACGTAATTTACCATAAGTTAACCAATTGTTTTTGGGTAATAGTTTGGTAAATTCAAATCCTAAACTTACAGAAGGATAGAAGTAAGAATTATTAATTTTTGGAAGTGCTGAACTCCAGTCGTTACGCCCGGTTGCGTCTAAATATAAAAAGTCTTTATATGCTAACGATAAATCGCCATATACACCTTGTATCCTTTTTTTGTTTGACGTATTGGTTGAAGTTACTGCAGATGCATTAGTATAAGTATATAAATTATCAACCGTTAACCCTTGAGCGTCTGCCTGCTCGCGTTGGTAATAAGTTTCGTATACTGAAGTACCGGCAATAAATTTCATATCCAGATCTTTTGTGATCTTATGATTAAAGGTTGCCAGGAAATCATCGTTTATTATGCGCTGATAAATATTAGCCGTAAAGAAATTACCTGTTAATGCACCAATGGTTCCTTGCCTGGTAATATCTTTCCTAAATTCATAATAAAGATCAGTACCTAAGTTGTTTGATAAAGTAAGCCAGGGAGCTACTTTATAACTTAAATTAACATTACCATATACCCGGTTATTTACTGCATCTTGCGGATTATTGTACAATATGTAGTAAGGGTTATTACCATTACGGGACGGTGTTAAAGTAATTTGCTGTCCGTTAGCATCAATATAATTTTTTGCAAGTTGATTTATATCAACTGTTCTTGGCACTGAATATAAGGCAGATGTTAATACGTTAGGATTATTTGAACTTTGTACAGGAATATTATCTGCAACTGTTCTTACATAATTTACGCTTGTCCTTACATCTAATCCCTTTAAAATGGTTTTGCCGGCATTAAATGAAGCAGCGTTTTTCACCAACCGCTCCATTTCTATTGTACCAGTTTGTATTGTATTAGTATAACTAAAACGGTAATCGCCGGTTTCATTACCGCCCGATAAGGCAACTGAATTTATATAGGTCTTGCCTGTTTTAAAGAAATCTTTAATATTATTAGGATAAGCCTGCAATGTTACATTTTGGCCTAAAAAGTTAGGATAAAGTTTATCCTGCACCTCACTAATTTTAGGCCCCCAGCCATTGGTGTTAGCTATATTATAAATACCCTGATTACCTTGGGCATATTCATTTTGAAATTTAGGTAAAATTGATACATTGTCAAACCTTGTGGTTGAGCTAAATTCTACGGTTCCGTTATCGCCTCTTTTACCGCGCTTGGTAGTAATAACTATAGCGCCGTTTTTTGCAAGGGTACCATACAGAGCCGCAGCGGCTGCACCTTTCAAAATCGATATAGATTCAATATCGTCCGAATTGATATCGGCTGCCCGGTTACCATAATCTAACGATGCCACACCTTGAGGTACTGCACTGTTTACAGTAGACAATTGTTTTGCTGAGTTATCAACTATCAAACCATCTATAACAAATATTGGTTGGATATCTGCCCCTAATGATGTAGCACCGCGGATAACAATTTTTGAACCACCGCCCAGTGTACCTGATGATTGAGTTACGTTAACACCCGCAACTTTACCTGCCAATGCTTCAACTACGTTGGTTTCTCGGGCCTTGGTTATTTCAGAGCCTTTTACTACACCAACGGAGTATCCTAACGAACGTTGTTGGCGAGTAATACCCAAAGCCGTTGTCACTGTAACTTCATTAAGCATTTGAGTGTTTGGAGAAAGTACCACATTAATTGTGTTACCATTACCTACTGTTATATCCTGTGAAGTATAGGCAACGTAAGAAAAAGTAAGTGTTGTACCTGTTTGCGCAATAATGGAATATTTACCATTTGCGTCAGTTGATACCCCGGTGTTAGTTCCTTTGATTTTTACTGTTACTCCCGGAAGGGGCAGGCCATCCTCTTTGGCCGTAACCGTACCAGTAATTGTACGGCTTTGTGCAAATACGTGCGTTACGCATAACGCCAGAAAGCACAAACTTGCTAGTAGAAGTTTTTTCATGCTTTGTAAATAATAAGATCAGTTAATAGTTAATTAGTTATAAAAGTAATGCTACATTATTAAAAAAACAAAATATTAAACCACATTTTGAAAATTTTTTGAAAAAAAAAATAAAATATAGCTAATTTTTAATTTTTTTAGTACTATGTATTGCATAATACAATATAAAACATATATCTTTGTTTTATGATTGCAGAAAACACACAAACACAAATGCGAAAGGGCATACTTGAGTACTGCATACTTTCAATTATAGGCCGGGAAGAAACCTATGCCTCTGATATAATTGCCGAACTAAAAAAAGCCCAACTACTTGTAGTTGAGGGCACTTTATATCCGCTGTTAACCCGTTTAAAAAATAATGGCTTGCTTACCTATAATTGGGTCGAATCGACCTCGGGGCCGCCACGTAAGTATTACGCCTTATCTCCCGAAGGCCGCGAAGTACTGGCACAATTGGATAAAACATGGAAAGAGCTATCATTTGCCGTGCAAACTGCGGTAGCAAAAAAATCTAAAAACCTTTAACTGATTATTATCATGAACAAAACAATCATTATTAATATAAATGGCTTTATATTCCATATTGAAGAAGATGCGTATGAAATATTAAAGAATTATATGACGGAGGTGAAGCGTCATTTCCTCAATTCGGCCGATAGTTTGGAAATCACCACTGATATTGAAAACCGTATTGCCGAGATGTTTACGGAAATACTTGCCGAACAAAACAAACAGGTAATTATTGACCAGGATGTAACGCGTGTGGTTGAACAAATGGGTTCGGTGGCTGATTTTGAATCGCCGGAAGAAGCAACAGGGCGCAGCAACAATTACACTTATAACAATATTAATAAGCGCAAACTCTTCCGCGACCAGGAGGACCATCTGATTGGCGGTGTATGCTCGGGCCTTGCTAATTATTTTGATACGCAAACAGTTTGGATACGATTGGCATTTGCGGCTGCATTTGCCTTTTTCGGTACAGGCCTAATATTGTATATTATATTATGGATTGTAACTCCCAGGGCTGTTACCCGCGCCGACCGTATGGCTATGCGGGGCGAAAAGTTAAACTTACAAGGCTTTAAAAACAATCTGGAGGAGGAGCTGAGCGCCGTGCGTGGCCATGTATCTGATTTTCATAACGAAACCAAACCCCTAATATATAAGGTACGCGATTTTGGTGGCGATTTGTTTGGGCAGCTTGGCCGCGTGTTAGTTAAACTGTTTGGCGTGGCAATTATATTGGCCTGTATGGGTTTAATTGTATTCTTAATTATCGGGCTTTTTGTATTAGTAGCTCTGGGTAAACATTTCGCCCCGTTTAATGACTTACCGTATGATTTATTAAACCATGTATATTATACAGATTTCCTGTATATTTCAGCTTTCCTTGTTGGGTTTATACCAGCACTAAGCATTATCTTATTTATCTTAAAAGGCATATTTAATGCACGCTCAATTAACCGCACTGCAGGCTCAATTTTATTGATAATATGGTTATGTTCAATTGGTGTATTTTCTTTTTATTGTACAAAAATAGCTGCAAACTTTGCTTCGTCAGCTAATTTTAGCGAAACTACAAGCCTAAATCCATCAAGTAGCAATGTTTATTATCTGGAGTTAAATCAGCTTAAATATTTATCTTCCGAAGACAGCGTAAGGCTTGATGTAAAATCAATGCGCCCTAATATGCAAATTACTGATGATCCGTATGACTATAACGACTTTGATCATTTCAGATATCGCACAGTACATGTTGATATCGAAAAAAGCGATGACGGCAAAGTACAAATGATAAAGTCATACCGGGCAAGAGGGCATAACTATGACGAGGCACTTGCCAATGCCCGTAATATTAAATATGGATTTAGCCAGCAGGACAGCATTTTAAAATTTGATTATCGCCTGTATGCCAAAAATGATGAACTATGGCATGATGAGGAATTGTATATTACCCTAAAGCTACCATTAAATGCAAAA
>JAICMD010000241.1 GCA_025929405.1 Mucilaginibacter sp.
CCTGTTTGTATTGGTGAGCATAAAAAAATATAAGGCTACCGATTTAAACTGGCTGCTGGTTTTAAATACGGTTGTGTTGCTGATATATGGTATTGCCTTGTTTTTACGCATTTACCACGCCATGCATTAATTATCGGGTCTTCATCTTTTTTTCTGCAGATGGTTTGTACTCATAATCGCCGCCAAGCAGGTAGCCCCAGGGTTTAAGGTGTTCAATCCTGTCCAAAATAATTTTGGTTATGGCAATTACAGGTATGGATAAAAACATGCCCGATAATCCCCATATCATTTCGCCTAACACTATGCCTAAAAAGGTTATCAGCGCATTTAACCGCACTTTTGAGCCAACAATGGTAGGCAATAATACGTTCGAATCGACAGCGTGAATGCATATAACGCTTATGCCAACCCATACCGCATTATTTATAGGGCCGGTTGCAAAGGTTATCAGCACACTTAGCAGCAGGGCGGTAAATATACCCAGGTAAGGTATTATATTAAACAGCCCCACAATTAACCCCAATAATGCGGCATATTTAATACCTATAAACCAAAATAATGCGCAGGCTACACCCGCCACTACCACCATCTCTATCAGCAACCCCAAAATATATTGCCTCAATATGTTCTGAATGTTCAGGATGATATCTTTTACTACCGGCTCGTGCTGTTTATCAAAAACCGATAAAATAAAACGGTAAAGCAGCCTGCGGTAAAACAGTATAAAAAAGGTAAATACAATGATAAAAATGTAGAACAGCACCAGCGACGATACTGCCCCGAAGGTAGTACTGATAACCGCCCCGCCAGACGACATGATTTTACGGGTAGTATTGGTTACATACTGTGTTTGTTCTTCGGTATCAATATTAAAAGTTTGCTGCAGCCATATTTTAACGCTGTTTACTGATTCTTCAATCTGCTTTTTTAACATGGGCCAGTCGCTCATCAGGTTTGATATCTGGTTGCTTACCAGGTATACCACACTGCTTATAAACGCAACCAATAATATGATGGATAGAAACGAAGCGGCACTGCGTGGCAGCCTTAATTTTTTTTCAAGGAAATTAGCAACCGGTAAAAGCAGTATGGCAAATAAAAAACCAAATACCAGCGGATCCAATATTTCTTTACCCTCGTCAATTAAATACCCCAAACCTAATATGCCTATTATAACTAAGGCAAAGTGTTCATAAAAGGGGGCGAATTTTTTTATAGTCATGGGTGGGGTATTATGGGTTGTAACAGGTATTGTTATTGATATGTTTTATAAGCCGGTTGTTATCCTGTTAAGCAATTTCTTGATAAAGGTATCCATAATTTTGGCGGGTTGGCTGCTAAACGTTTGGGTAACACGGTTGGCCAATATAACATTAAATGATATGGCTTTATGCCCTAAAGCGGCTGCCAAACCATAAATGCCGGCGGTTTCCATTTCCAGGTTGGTTATGCGTTGACCATTGAAGCTAAAGTTTTGTACCATTTGCATTAAATGGGGCATAATGTTCATTGCCCTAACCTGCCTGCCTTGCGGTGCGTAAAAGCCGGGCGCGGTGATGGTAATGCCTTGCGGAATATCCTTAGCCAGTTTAGCGAGTAATTCGTCATTTGCCGAGGCGATATATGGCGATAAATCATACCCGGCAGGTAAAATTGATTTGAATGCAGCAAGTAACTCAGTTTCGTTAACCGATAGGGTTTGCTGGTAATAATGCATCAAGGCATCCAATCCAAAAGCTGCTGACGAAGCCAGCAAGCTATCAACAGGAATATCTGCCTGTACCGCGCCGGATGTACCTATGCGGATAATATTAAGGCTGCGTAAAGTCGGGTTAGGCAAACGGGTTTTAAAATCAATATTTACTAATGCATCCAGTTCATTTAGTACAATATCTATATTATCCGTACCTATTCCGGTTGATATAACCGTAAGCCTTTTGTTGCCGATAGTGCCTGTATGCGTAATAAACTCGCGCTTTCCTTTTTTTAGTTCGATATGGTCAAAGTACTGGGTTATTTCGCCTACACGATCCTGATCGCCAACGGTAATTACCGTATCGGCTACATCACGGGGCAACAGGTTTAAGTGGTAGGCGCTGCCATCGGTATTTAATATCAGGTCGGTTTCGCTTATGCTATCCATTAACTATAAAATTGGCAAATATTTTGCACTAATAACTTCATTATTTACCTAATTGTTAGCATCATGGCAAAATATTCAGAAAAAGCAGGTGAGAAAGTCGAAAAAACCATGCACGAAATGAAGGAGGGCAAGCTTAAAAGCGGCAGCGGCAAAAAAGTAACCAGTAAAAAACAGGCAGTAGCTATAGGTCTATCCGAGGCGCGTAAAGAAGGGGCAAAGGTGCCTAAGAAGAAGTAAATTCATAATAATTGTCATTTCGAACGAGGTACGAGGAGAAATCTTATACAAGCGAAAACGTCGGATGTTATTGTATAAGATTTCTCACTTCGTTTCGAAATGACATGAATACAAGGGTATTACCTGTGCTGCGTAAACGCGTCAATAATTTCCATTGATTGTATGGCATCCTCAATGCTGCAAGGGTTTTTTTGTTCGCCATTAAAATAGGCCACTACCTGTTTAACCATTGGCTCGGCAATGTGTGCGCCCGGGTCAAACGTAAGGTTTTGTTCGTCCTGCTCATTTTTAAAGTAAACCTTATTGCCAAATACCGGGAAAACTATTTTGCCTTTGGTGCCTATAATCTCGCATTGATCAATAGCTTCGGCAGCGGCCACGTTAAAGCTCCATACGCCATCAAACACTACCCCATTTTTAAATAAAATGGTACCGCTTACATGGTCGTCAACCTTATTGGTGTTTGATTGGTTAAGCGATAGGCCACTAAAATATTTGGCCTCGCCAAAAAGGAACAGCATAATGTCAATTTGATGTGGTGCAATATCATGAAAGTAGCCGCCGCCTGATAATTCCGGCTGTATGCGCCAGGCATCTTCAACATGGGTTACCAATTCAGGCACAGCACTTTGCAGCAACCGCATTTGCACGGTACGTACTTCGCCGATAGAGCCGTTATCAATCAGTTCTTTAATATACAAAAACATATTCATGGCACGGCGATAATGCGCCACCGAAAGCTTTTTACCGCTTTGCTTTACTGTTTCGGCTAATTGTTTGGCTTCGGCAGCGTTTAGCGTAACAGGTTTTTCTACATATACATTGTGACCCTTTTGTAGCGACTCAATAGCATAAGTTATATGTGATGATGGGGGCGTGGCAATATAAATGGCGTTAATCTCGGTATCGTTTATCAGTTTACTGCCGTCGTCATACCATTTACCAATATTGTGTCTTTTGGCAAAATCAGCCGCTTTTGCGGCATTACGGCGCATAACAGCAATAACTTTACTGCCCGCCACTTTATAAAACGCCGGACCGCTTTTAACTTCGGTTACGTCGCCGCAACCAATTATTCCCCAGTTTATAGTGCTCATTTTAGTATTTATAGGTTTGGAGTAAAAGTATAATTTTTAAATGAATTGTTAATCCATTTGTCATGCTGAGGGACGAAGCATCTTGTACACTTAGTAAATAACATGGGGCAATCTGTCATTTGAATAAGATTCTTCGCTACGCTCAGAATGACAGGGAGAGTTTGCTAGACAACCTCGGCCACCACAAATGTACTTCCGCCAACAAAAACCAGGTCATTACCCCCGGCATTGTTTTGTGCGGTAGTCAAAGCCCCTTTAACCGAAGGATATGTATTTCCCTTCAGCCCAAAAGCTTCTGCTTGCTGCTTTAAGCTTTCCGCTTCCAACCCCCGCGGAATATCGGGCCTGCAAAAATAGTAGATAGCATTTTTGGGCAGCATACTTAATACCTTGCTGCTGTCTTTATCATTCACTATACCAATCACAAAATGCAAGTGCTTGTAATTTATGGCAGAAATGTTTTGCAGCACTTCGGCAATGCCTTCGGGGTTATGCCCTGTATCGCAAATGGTTAACGGGTTGGTGCTAATGGTTTCCCATCGTCCATGCAGACCCGTAAGTGTTTTAACCTGGCGAAGGGCTGTAATGATATGATCATCTGTTATAGTATAATCTTGTTTGCGCAACTCTTCAACAGCTAATAGTACCGTTTTTACATTTTTTAATTGATAACTTCCGGTTAGGTCCAGTGAGTAGTGATTAGTGATTAGTGATTGGTGATTAGTTACTTCAATATTGATCAAGCCATCTACACCTTTCGCCTTTAACCTTTCAGCTTTCAGCTTATCAGAGGCAAAACTTATCTCTGCATTTTCTTTTTCCGCTTTGCGGATAAATACATCGGCTATTTCATCCTGCCGTTCGCCAATTATTACGGGGATGTTGGGTTTGATGATGCCGGCTTTCTCACCGGCTATTTTTGGCAGCGTATCGCCCAGGATGTTCATGTGGTCCCAGCCTATGTTGGTGATTATGGAAAGCAGGGGGGTGATGATGTTTGTTGAATCCAACCTGCCGCCTAAACCGGTTTCTATTACGGCAATATTTACTTTTTCTTTAGCGAAATGGTCGAAGGCCAAGCCTACGGTCATTTCAAAAAAGGATGGGGTTATCTCATCAAAATCCCTGCGGTGTTTTTCTACAAAATCAATTACTGTTTGCTCGCTTATCATTTGTCCATCAATGCGGATGCGCTCGCGAAAATCTTTTAAATGAGGTGAGGTATACAGTCCGGTTTTATAACCTGCGGTTTGCAAAATAGCCGCCAGCATGTGCGATGTTGAGCCTTTACCATTGGTACCTGCTACGTGTATGCTTTTAAACCGATCTTGAGGATTACCCAGGCGTTTGCAAAGTTGGATAGTGTTGCTTAAATCGGCTTTGTAGGCTGATGCGCCCACGCGTGTAAAAACCGGCAGTTGGCTGTATAAATATTGTACCGTTTCCTGGTAATTCATGGCAAGGCAAAGCTATGATTTTTCCACGTGAGTAATGACTGATGAATAGTGCGTTTTGAATTGTTACGAGATAAGCATTTTGTACCACTGTCCGCGTCCGCACGAGCGCGGACACCGTGGACACTCGTGGTACAGTTTGTCAGTGAATTAACCGATGTATTTTATTTTAAATCAACATCTTATGATTAATATAATTAAAATTTGAATTTTTTAAGCGCGGACACTCGTGGTACACTTTGTAAAC
>JAICMD010000255.1 GCA_025929405.1 Mucilaginibacter sp.
ACCAATTCTCATTTTAACAGGTAGTGAATGATACATAAACAGATGTTCAAAAATTGGCGTAATCTTAAACTTAGTAGTACACCATCTATGTTGTTTATTCGGCAACGTGCCTTTCTGATCAACTAAAGACTCAAAGCCAGGCCCTCTTAACCAAACTATTTCCCTGCCAATGTGCTGCTCTAAATCCAACATGGTTTTAATTATAATAGGATCTTCTGCAGTTGATTTAAATTCCGGTTGATGACTACAATACTTTTGAAGTTTATCGTTAACTATTTTCCGTATGTAGTTATCAACTTTAAAAGTTTTTGAGCCTGCATTAGCGTTGTGGCTGTCTAAGCAGACCAAAGCAAATAGGTCAACATCGGCTGGATAATGTGACGCTAAATAAGATGATGTTTTACCACCTGATAAGCTGTTAACTGTAATCATGCTGCCATTCTCCTTATATCTCGTAATTTTCCGCCTAATGCTTGAGCCCAATATTTAGGCACAAGCGGGTGAACGGAATTGCCAATGAACTTTTTTTGGTCTGATTGATTACCGAAAAGGAAATAGTCAGTTGGGAAACCCTGAATAGGCAATAATTCTGACACTTTAAGCATGCGCATTTTTATGTCGGCAATCCCATACAAAGCCATGAATACTTTAATATCCTGCATTACCTCACTATCATCATCATAAATTGGGATAAAAACATCAGCATACTCAATCTGTATAAGATACAGTGGTGCCTTATCCTGTCGAGCAATGATCACCGGGCACGGTTCTTCTACTTTGTGTGCATGACCAAAATAAGAGGGGTTTACTATGTAATAATGGCGTCTACTGGCTAGCAATGGCGGTGATGGTGCGTTAATAGAACTGCCTACGTTATTGTAATTGCTATTTAAGATGAAAGGCTGTGCAGTCATCATATTAAGCTTTGGCCTTTGTGCCATTATTGCGCCCGCCGGTTCATTTATTGACGAGTGCTGGCCGCCACCTGAAAATGGTCTTTCAAGCCAAACAAGTTGCATTTTTGATAGATTTTCACGTGCAGTAACTGTTGGCCCGGCATCTTCAATTGAATTAAGCTGGCCGCCGGTACCATAGTATTTAGCAAGGAAACCTTTTACCTGGTGTAGTGAAAGTTTATCACGGGTAAGTAATGATGACGCTGTAGTATCTACAGAAACGGCATTTGATGATCCCATGTAATTGACAAGAAACTTAATTTGCGTTAAGTCCTGATTACCGGCTGTACTTGTGAGCGAACGTGCAGGGCCGTCAAGATCGATTATTCTACCATCTGGGTTTCCTGAATTTCGCTGTTGTAAAAAATTTACTCTATTTAAGGCATGGCTATCAATAGTTTTTATTGCACCTGTTGGGTCGTCAATTGATACCAATTTACCTTCAGGCCTGCCACTAAAATATTTTGTAATAAAGCATGCGTACAACCTATTTTGAGTTGGCACCGCCGGGCATGGATCGTCCATACTTTTAACAGCTTGTTTCTGACTACCATCTTTCGCTGTGCTGTTATAATTCATCAAAAATGCTTTCTTAGTTGTGTTGGCAACAAACTTTATTAATCCCTCATAGGTACGTTCTAGGCTTTTATCAGCTAAATCATCATAATAGTATAAATCTAGTCTACCATACTTTGCATGATAACCATCTACCAATTGATCAAAGTCATTAAGATTATCCTTTGTACCAATTAATGGCTCAATAAATTCTTTACGAATTGCAGGTAATACAAAAACCTGTTTAACTTTCTTACCATTAGCTAAAAGCTTTTTTGCATGCTTAACCGTCTTTATAGGCCTGATACGATTAAATATAGATTCACCCTCATCCTCAAAGTCGAGTACATCCTTGACAGCTTTCCATTTTTGCTTTGGCTGTTGGCTGTCATTAAACAAACTTAAACTTTGCTCTTTGGTCGCTTTTTTAGCATGAGTAGTATCGGGCCAAATTATAGGCAATCCTGGCTTAGCAAAGCATCCGAATAAACGATTACGCGAAGTATAACCTCCGTAATCAGCTGCATTAATTTGCTTCCATTCATCTACATATCCCAGATTACAAATGCTCTCACGCCATTTGCGCCAATCGGTACCATTAAGTTTTGAAATAGGTGTCCACCAATAACATTCTTCGCCGGTCTTTTTATCAACACCTGTTTTCAGTTCAGTATAAGCATAAATACCTTTTGCTGGATTGGCTTTATGGTGCTTTTTTGCTTTAATACGCACTGGCCCCCAAGCCATAAACTCAACCACATTTTCGATCTGAATGTAATCAGGGTTTATAGCATTGATATACCGCGGCAAGTGAATGGCAAGTGTACGGCTGTCCGGGTCGCGTGATGATCCACCTTTTGCCTTACTAAAGTTTGTACACTCTAATGATGCCCAAAGGATTACTTTAGCATTAGGATAAAGCAACCGGTATTTTATAATCAGGTCAACTAAAGGAGATAGCTCAAGTGTGCGTATGTCTTCTTCAAAGTGTACAACATCAGGATGATTATGCCAATGAGATTTTAAGGCTTTCCAATCATGGTTTACGCATGCGGCAATTAAGGCAATTTTTTTACCCTCAATCTCGGCCATATCAAATCCGGTTGTTGTACCACCGGCGCCGCAAAATAGATCGATAATAATAAACTCAATCTCATCTGGATTAGCTACTACTTTAGGTTTAAAGCCGCCGCCTTCAGTGTAAAGGAAATGTTGTTTCATAAACTTTCCTCCTTATTAAGTTTCTCCGGATGATTAGGATTTTTTGTTACCTGTATTAAGCCATCAACAAAACGATACTCGCATTTACATCCATTACACTTGGTATCTTCATCTTTTTCAGATAAGTCAATTTGATTATCATTTATACCATCAAGTTCAATTGTTATGCAAACATCTTGATTCCCACATTCTGCACAAGTGAAGTAAATAAATATTCTACCTTCACATCTAACTCTCTTGCTATGACCTATCTCAATGCCATATTCATAAAACTCAGATTCATAGAGTTCATGCTCACGCAACTTTTTTATATGAACTGGGTTTCCAACTTCAGGAACCTCGCCATTGAGGATATTGTATTTAGGGTTTAACTTATTCATGCCGCGCCCCCCACTTTAGTAACATTAAAACTATAGCCTGTATCAAATAAGCTTCCTTGTGCTTTAGTGCCTATTGCTTTGTTACAATTCTTTACAGCCGTATCGAAATAACTATCCTTTAACTCACATCCGATAGCATACCGGTTATTGTTTATTGCAACGTATGGCTCACTTCCAATTCCAAGAAATGGAGTTAACACCTTATCGCCGGGATTACTCCAGAGATTTATGCAGCGATGACTAACTTCAAGCTGTAAAGGCGCAATATGTTTCTCGTCACCCTGATCTGTACCCTCTTTGTTATTTAAAACATCTGTGCGTTTAATATCCATCCAAACGGGACTTGCCCATTTTTGCCACAAATCAAGTGGTATGTTTTTTTTTGTTAAATGATTTACTGGCTCCCAACTACTTTCATCAGATCCGTCCCACTTTTTAAAATAACGCATGTATTCGGCCATGCCTATGCCAGTTAATGCTGAATTAGTGGTAAGAGTCTTGTATAATAACCTTTGCGTTTTGGTTCGCTGCATCTCCAATACTGGATCGCACCAAATGGTAGTTTTTGAGTGAAGTTTAAAACCAGTGCGCTGAAGTGTTTTTATGCGAGCTTCTACCTCAGTTATTCTTTCCTCTGTTTCGAGTACAACAGAATAGTTAAGCTCAATACCATTGTCAATTAATTCATTATATGTTATAAGTTTTGCATATAAGCTTTCCCGTTCTTTTATTAAATCAATAGATAAGGCATTTTCAATAAATTGTGTATGCTGATCTGTAAAATTATCCATGCCAGTATAGCCACTGGAGTTTTTATAAACTCCCAAATCTTTCGTATGGCAAGCCATAATTCGACCGGGCTTTAATACTCTATAACATTCCTGAATAATAAACCTGTATTGATCCCAAAAGGCTTTGTCAGATTCATTGTTACCCAGGTCATGAATGTAGTTTGAATAAACGAATAGACCTTTAAACGGAGGGCTGAAAATAATAAAGTCTATACTATTATCAGGTATGCGGTGAAGTTCGCGGGCACTATCTCCTTTCATAAGCCACATATATTTGTTTTTCACCTCCTTGTATTCATAGGTATCAAGCAAGCCGTATGTTTTACAGTTTATGGCTTTACTTACTTCAGACTGAGCTTCCCGGAATTGCCTCTCCTTTACCCTTATGTTGGTTATGACATTTTGCATGGTATCAGTCGTGATAAGCCATGCGTTAACGGTCTTTGATTGCCCGAACCGTAAGAACCTTCGTAACGCTTGGTAAAGAGCTTCGAAAGAAAAGTTAAATGATGCAAAAATTGTATTGTGACAATGCTGCCAGTTTAGACCATATTGAGCAATCTTTGTTTTTGTAATCAATACGCGGTATTCTCGTTTAGAAAAACCTAACAATTTCTTACGCTTTACTTCTGGAGATTCATTGCCGCGTACCTCTATCGCTTCAGGAATAAGATTTTTAAGCTCGTCGGCTTCTGAATTAAGTGTAACCCATATTACAAATGGCTCTTCGGAATTATTAACTATCTCCGCGACATCATTTAGCCTCTCTATCTGGGTAAGTTTTAATTCATAA
>JAICMD010000194.1 GCA_025929405.1 Mucilaginibacter sp.
AGCCTTTATTCATGGCATCATATATACCTTTATCAGGTTCGCTCATTAATGTGGTAATGCGGTTTTTATATCGATTAATAATATCAAGTGTGCCATCGGTTGATGAGCCGTCAATTACAATATATTCAATGTTGGTGTAGGTTTGATTCAATACTGATAGCAACGTGCGCTCAATATGCTGCACATTATTGTACACCACCGTAATGATACTTAACCGGGGATTAAACATTGACGCTTACCCCTTTCTCCTGTTTAGCAACAAGCGACTTATACAGTTGGATATGCTTATCAGCAATAACTCTCTCGGCAAATTTTTCTGTTACTGTTGATCTTGCCTGTTGCTGCAATGTTTGTTTATCGGGATGGTTTATTACCCATTCCATGCCGTCAGCAAAACTTGGTGCCGAGCGATATTGTGCCAGGTAGCCGTTATATTCATGCTGTACCATATCGGGTATGCCGCCGGTTGTAAAAGCAACTACAGGTGTGCCGCAAGCCAGGCTCTCCATAACGGTATATGGCAAATTATCCTCCAATGACGGTATTAAAAAAGCATCGGCAGCAGCATAGCAGGCCGCCAGTTTTTCGTCGTTGCTGATAGTGCCTAAAAAGGTGGTTTTAAACGGGAAGTCGGGTACATCTTCAGCATTGCGGTTACCAAATACAACCAATTCTACCAGTTCTGATTTGTCGCCCAGTCGCTGCTTTAATAGTTCAAGGCTTTCTATTAAATATTGAGTGCCTTTGTGCAGATCCTTACGCGAAGGCATAAAGCCCGTTAAAAAAATAAACCTCCCGGCGTTTAATTCTAACTGCTGTTTGGCTTTCTGTTTATTAAGTGGCTTAAAAATGTCCGTTTCTAAAGTGTTTGGTATTTGATGGATGGGCCGACTATCCATTAAACTACTGCTTTTTACAGATGCTGCCATCCAGGTGCTTGGCGCAAGTACCTGAATATCCAGCTTTTTATAAGCTCCATACTTTTGCAGCCATATTTTATGCGACTGATCATCATGTGATTCATTTTTCAATAATGGACAATTACCGCATTGCTGCTGATAATGGGTACAACTATAGCGTACATGGCAGCCGCCGGTAAATGCATTGCTATCATGAAAGGTCCACACAATTGGCTTGTTCAGTTTTGCAAGCTCTGCCAAATGCTTTGGGTTTAAAAAGCTATGGTTTATCCAGTGCAGATGGATGATATCGGCATTTTTAACATCGGGATGATTAATTACCGACCGCCCAAACCAGGCAAATGAAAAAGGTGTGCGAACGGGCTTTAAATAAGCCTTTGCCAGCAAACGCTCAAGTACAATAATAAAAGCGGTATAATATTTTTTAAATGCAGTAGTGTTAAAGGTTTTGATACCGGGGTCATTGCCAAACTTATAATGTACAATAATCTTTGAATCAACCTGCTGATCTAATAATGCTTTATTAAGCCGTACGCAAGCCCTCCCGGCACCGCCATTGCCATCATAAGTATTTAGGTGCACTACTTTAAGCATAGGGTAAAAATACATTTATTATTGAAAACAGTATATTTTGTCATGGTCAGGAACGAAGCATCTTGTACGCCCTGCAAGTAAAGCATACAACTGTTCGCTTAAATAAGATTCTTCACTCCGTTCAGAATGACAGGATTTATTTCAGATACTTTGCTTTTATCTGCAGCATAAAACGCAAACCGCGTTGTAGCAAACTGCCTTTACGGGTTTTAAGGAATGCTTTAATAGCCTGGTAGGCTTGAGGGTTTTCTTCAATCATATCCGGGAAGATTTTAACCTGGTTTTGCGAGATTCTTACCGCATACATATTTTCAATATTGGAGTGTACGCCCGTACCATCATGACCGATATTGTTTACCAGCGAACGCGCCGGGTTAAGCGTTAAACCATCTTTTAAAAAGATTGAAGCATACCAGCGTATGGCCCACGAGTTATTTTTACCAGCCTTAAACTCGCGCACCTGTTTCCAGAAATTCATGGTGCCTTCAATAGAGAAGCGGTTGATTTTCTCCGCATCAAATTGGGCTATCAACTTATCAATATCGGGTTCAAAGTTTTTCCAGGCGCGTGCCCAGGTTGCCCAGCCCCAACTGCTTGCTGCTCGGTAAAAAAAAGTTTCGGGCAGGTTATTGGTTTTTAAGTTATACATGTATGCGCCTATATGCATCACCTTTTTTTCATCCGTGTAGCGGGTAAGCGCCTCGTTAAAATATTGCAGGGTATAAGGCGATGTAAGCAGATCGTCCTCAAATACAATTGCTTTGCCGTACTCATTTACCAGTTGCGTAACACCATCAATAATGGAATTGGCCAACCCCCAATTTTTATCGCGTTCAATGATCTTTACAGATTTAAAGCCGTTGGTTTCATGTATCAGCTTGCGTACTTCTTCAACTTTTTCGCGGTCCGCATCGGTTTTTGCAGCGTCTGAAAAAATATAAAGCCGCGACTCATCTGCCAGCTCATTTTTTTGCAAATAACTGATGGTGCGGCGCGTATGATCCCGCCGGTTATAAACAAATAATGCTATAGGGGCAAGGTTTTGCATTTTGAGTTAAAAGCTTAAAGCATAAGGCAGAAAGCAAGTTTTATTCAGACTTACGAAGTTTTAAAAACTTCGTAAGTCTCATAAGCAATAGTTTATTTTTTCTTCAATACATAAAACACGCTTTGCGGTGCAATACGTTGCAGCTTTTTGGTAGCGTGGTAGTGCAGGTTCCAGGCAAATAGTTTTGACAGGTATTTATCAAACAGTACATACGGCTTATAAGTAAATATAGGACGTTTTGATAGCCTCTCCCACCCGCGCTGAAAAAACGCCGTCATGCAAAAGCAAAAGCCCTCATGCACTACCTGCATTTTAAGATCGCTAAATATTTTTCTGAATATCTTAATAGGCACACCGCGTTCGTTTTTAGTAAGGCCCTTACGGGACTTCGTCCAATCGCCCATAGATATTACCGGCTCACGCAATAGCAAATGTCCGCCCGGCTTTAAAACGCGGTGCAATTCGCTTAATATAAACGACACATTAGGTGTATGGTGTATGGTGCCCGAGCAGGTTACCAGGTCGAAAAAATTATCAAAATAAGGCAGTTCACCGCTTACGGCAGGTTTTTTGTAAATAGGTTTAAGATGCCCCAACTGTTCCGACTGTAAATTATCTGATGGCTCAACAATATGCAGGTTATCGATACGGTCAATTATGGGGTAAAATTCATGTCCCCAGGCTGCACCAAGGCCCAACACATTTTCAAATCTTCCGGCAGGCAAATATTGAAAGCCATGCAATTGATTTAGCGCGTGGTAACCATACACATATTCATCTGCTTCTTTGCTTCCTAAGTTGGCATAGGCTTCGGTTTCCTCATCATACCATTGCTGTATCTGCTTAATGGTAAAATCATCGCCATAAATTGCTTCGCCTGTCAGGTACTTGTCGTCTATTATTGATGCCATCAATTCCAAAAATACTAAAATGCTGATAATTCAGGCCTTGCGCCTGCCGATTACTTTGTCGATCACTTGGCTAATATCGTCCGAAACGTTAAATACATAAGCCAGTCCCAAATACAATATGCCAACCAGTAACGACCTTAAGATCATGTCTATCCAAACGCCTCCTATTACCGGCATAAACCGACCAACTGCAAAGGTTGTCGCAGCCACCAATAGGATAATCAAATGATTTTTACCAAACGGCTGCAAGCCGAATTTTATTTTCAAAAACAGCCAGTACATTATGTTTAACAATATCATGGTTATACAATAAGCGGCGGCAGCGCCCATAATACCCATGCCCGGTATAAGCACCCAATTTGCTGCGGCGCATATCAAAACTGAAAAGCCAATGATGTAGGTCGTCCAACGGTAATACTTAGAAACGTTTAAAATGTATCCGTTTATGCCGCCGGTCATATCTGCCAGAAAACCCAAACCCACTACCACAAATACATCAAAGTAACCGGTGTATTGAGGTTTATGCAGTATCATCATTAAAAACTGCCGGTTAACTACCAGTCCCACAAATAGCAGACAGCCAATCAGCATTTGCACTACCGATGTTTTAAAATAGATCTTACTGATTTTAGTCAGATCATCATCTGCCCAGGCTTGAGATATGATTTGTAACGAGGTACGGCTCAAAGCTTTTGCCGGAAGGCTGATGACCACTGCTACTGAAAAGAAAGTTGTGTAAATACCTACCAATGCAAGATCTTTGGTAATGGTAGTGAGCATAATAATGTCAAGGTTCTGAATGAGTACAAACGAGCTGCTGCTTAAAACCGTGAAAATGCCATACTTGATAAAAGTGTTCCGGCTTTGTCTAAGTTCCGGCGATACCGGCGCCAATTTAAAATCGCGGCTCCGGGCAATAGACCAGCACATAATGATGACCATGATGATGTTGGCACCAATGTAGATCATTAAAAAATCGTGATAATCTATCCATGTAGCGGCTATCAATAAGATGCTGACAAGGGTAAAGATGCGCAAAAACACCTCTCGTAAAAATGAAGGCAGCACATTCTTAAAAAAGGTACTGCCTACACTTTCGAGCGCGGTAAAAAATATCGTTAAAAAAGAAACCGGTACCAAATAGTAGTAATATTTTACCAATAGCGTAGAGCCCTTTTCTTTTTGGTAATGCGCCAATACATCATCTTTAAAAACGATAAAAAACAATGTAAGCACTGCAAACCCTATAAGGCACCATATTAGTACAAACGTCACAAAACCGCTATGTTTTTTGTCATCTGTACGGAAATAGGGGAAGTATTTGGGAATGATATTATTGATACCCAACGACGCCAGTTGTGTGTATAATAACGATAGGGCAATCATCAACGAGAAAAACCCGATCTGCTCTGTTGTTAAATAACGCTGAAACAAAATGGCCAGGTTTAAAAAGCCAAGGGCATTGCCTGCATATAAAATAATGCTGTTATAGAAGCCTTGTTTTTTAAGCAGGTTATTAGCCATTCGTCTTTAAATTTTGCTGAATGATACTATCCAGAAAAGCAATTCTGTCATCAGTATTGTAATTGGCTATCATATGCTCGCGGCCGGCTTTACCCATTTTTACTGCCAATTCCGGCGATTCTGCCAGTTCGGTCATCCTTTGCGCCATTCCCTCAATATCGTATTCGGCAACCAAATAACCGGTTACACCGTCAACAACGGCTTCCTTTATTCCTGCATGCTTTGTCGAAACCACGGGTAAACCTGATGAGGATGCCTCTAATACGGTAACCGGGGTCCCTTCGCTATCGCCGTTGGCGGCTGTTACTGAATGTTGTACAAAAGCCCGCGAGTGTTCCATCAGTTCGCGAATTTCGGCAGGCGTTTGTTTACCGGTTAAAACAACTTTATGCTGAAGTGCAAACTGGCTGATCAATACTCTGACCTCATCAAACAGCGGCCCCTCGCCTACCATCCAAAGTTTGGCAGCAGGTATTTTATCAGCAACCATTTTAAACGCTTTGACCACTGATTGCGGCGACTTTTTTTCAACGAATCTGCCCACAGCCAAAAAGGTTTTCCCGGAACTCGAAATATCGATCAGCGGAAAAGCTTCGGGATCTACACCGCATGAAGCATTGTAAAGTTTATCGGCGGGTACGCCCATTTCTTTTAAACGGGTCGCCATATCGGCAGAAACTGCAATAAAGGCACTACCATATTGAAAGGCTTGCTTATAAAGTTGACCGTACTCTTCAATATTCTTTTTGTAGTACACATCGGCACCGTGAAAATGAATGATCAACGGCACACCGGCCAGTTTGCAGGCTTCGGTCACCATTGCGCCTACCATGCCATATTCCGCAAAAACAATATCGATTTTCTTGTTGATGAGATAATTTTTAAGCGCGTTGATGCGTACCGGAATACGTTGTCGTTTAAGAATTCGTTTTTGAAAAAGATAGCTTAAAAGGCCGAACTTGGATTTGATAAGGAACTTTCCCTCGCCATCGTAAACCGGGAAGGCACCGCCATACAATACAAATTTATGCCCGGCAAGCCGGTCGATATGAACCTGTACAAATGTTTCTGAAAAAGATGATTTGTTAGGTTTTATAATACATAAATTGTAATTGCCCCGGTTCATCATTTGCCTAATTTCCGGCGAACAAAACCCCGGCGAAAAACACTACCTATCCTTGCGTTAAGTTTGCCCAATATTCGGCTTAGACGCTCTGGGGTAGTAACCTGCTTTGGCGTAAAAAACGCGGCCTCAAAATCGTCGTTCTTTTCTAAAACAATATGGGCATAGTCGCCAACGTTCCAAACATTTTTAAGTTCATATAGCATAACTTCGGTATGGGTATCCGCAGCAAGCTTACCAATTACTTCAAATGATATATGCTCATCAACCGGCTGCATGGTTTCGGGCTTATTTACTAATGACCATTTTAAATTATGTGGTGTTGGAACAGTTAATATAATACGCCCTTTATTTTTTAATAATTTAAGTAAAGCTGCATGTACATCAGGCCTGTCATTAACTGCTATATGTTCATAAACATCCATAAAGATGATCAGGTCAAATCGCTCATCTTTAAAAGTATCAGGAGTAAGTATAGTTTCTTTAAACTGAAGTTTCTCATCAGCAAAAAGTTTTTGAGCTAATTGGATG
>JAICMD010000092.1 GCA_025929405.1 Mucilaginibacter sp.
CATACTTTGGTAAATACTTCGATGCGTTGATTTTTTGTTTGTGCAAAAACATCCGGATGATTAAAAAGGATCGCAAAAACAAGGAGTATTTTAAAACAATACGGTTTAGTATGATTTCTCATCTGTTGATAATGTAAGGTTTGCAGGAGTGGCACATATTTGATTGCTTAAATATCATAAATTTGCCCTATTTTCAAACTTTTTATCTGCATAAACAGATAATTATATTATGAGTGTACCACAACTTCGTACAGTAAATGTAATACGTTATGTAACCCCGCTACGCGAGGGCGGATCATTACCTGCTATTGCCGAAGCTGATGACGATTTTTTATATGTATTAAAGTTCAGAGGCGCGGGTCAGGGTGTACGTGCATTAATTGCCGAGCTGATTGGCGGCGAACTGGCGCGAGCCATCGGCCTAAAAGTACCCGAGATAGTATTTGCCAATTTGGATGAGGCCTTTGGCCGCACCGAACCCGATGAAGAAATACAGGATTTACTAAAAGCAAGTGTAGGTCTTAATCTGGCACTGCATTATCTTTCTGGCGCAATAACATTTGATGCTAGCGTTACCCAAATTGATGCCATAACAGCCTCAAAAATTGTATGGCTGGATTGCCTGCTTACCAACGTTGACCGCACGCCGCGTAATACCAATATGCTGATATGGCACAAAGAGTTGTGGCTGATTGATCATGGCGCGGCCTTATACTTTCATCATTCATGGCATAATTGGCTGGAAGCTGCTAAAAAGCCATTTGTACAGGTAAAGGATCATGTGCTGTTGCCGTACGCAACAGAGCTGGATATGGTTGATGCAGAGTTGGGCAATGTAATAACTGCTGAACTGATACAAAATATAGTCGGTTTAATTCCTGACGAATGGTTTGCAGGCGAAACAGCTTTTACCACTCCGCAGGAATACCGCGATGCTTATGCCCAATTTTTAGAAACCCGTATTGCCCATTCGGCAGTATTTTTAGAAGAAGCGAAAAATGCCCGACAAATACTTATTTGAGTACGCCGTAATACGCGCTGTACCCAGGGTGGAGCGCGAGGAATTTATAAATATTGGTATAGTATTATTTTGTGCTAAACAAAAGTATTTACAGTGTAGGTATAATTTAGATGCTGACCGTTTACTGGCCCTTTGCTGTGATGTTGATGTTGACGAACTTAAACAGCATTTGGCCGCCTTTGAGCGCATTTGTAATGGGCAAAAAGACGCAGGCCCTATCGGACAGTTAGATATGGCTTCGCGCTTTCGCTGGCTTACGGCAACGCGTAGCACAGTAGTGCAGGCCTCAAAGGTACACCCAGGCTTTTGCGAGGATGCTGCCGAAACTTTGAATAAATTATTTGAACAATTAGTGCTCGGGTAACAAACATGAAATAATGATAATTAAATTTTTAATTATTGATTGTTAGTATTACATTCGTGGACATTATTAATGTCAAAACTACATTAATAAATTTGACCAATTAAACTTAATATGAATAAATTATCTATCCTGCCTGCGGTATTATTAGGGCTACTTGTGGCCGGTAATACACAGGCACAAACTACCAAATTAACACTTGACCTTACAAAGCCGGGCGTAAAAATAAGCCCAAAGCTTTATGGTATAATGACCGAGGAGATAAATCACTCTTATGATGGTGGCTTATATGCCGAATTAATAAGGAACCGTGCTTTTAAAGATAACGTAAATAATCCTGATGCATGGAGCTTGGTACAGGATGGTGATGCAAAAGCATCTATACAGTTAATTGGTGCAAACCAGTTTAATGTTCCTAATGATCAACGCCGTAATGCACTTAATGGTGCGCTTTATGCTTCATTACGCCTTACTGTCGAAAAACCAGGCACTCGTGCAGGTATCGCCAACGAAGGTTTTTATGGCATCCCTGTAAAACCGTCTACAACTTATAATGCATCGTTTTACATTAAAGGCAATGGTACGCCAACTTTTACTGGCCGTAATGGTGGTAACCGTCCGCAACCACAACCTACAGGCCCTGTAATTCCTGATAATACTCCGGGCCCTATTACCGTAACTATTGAAAGTAACGATGGCAAAACCATTTATGCTCAAGGCACCATTAACCTTGAAAAAAGCATCTACTGGAAAAAATACTCACTGAAATTAACTACCGCTGCTAACGTACAACCTACTGCCAATGCGCGTTTTGTAATATCAACTAACAGAGAAGGCATTTATTATTTTAACCTGGTGTCGCTGTTCCCGCCTACTTATAACAATACCAAAAATGGTAACAGGCCAGATATTATGAAGTTAATGGCCGATATGAAGCCAAAATTCTTACGTTTCCCTGGTGGAAATTTCTTAGAAGGAGGTTATTTAGGCGACGCGTTTCCATGGAAAACAACTTTGGGCCCTATAGAGAATCGTCCGGGTCATAATGGCTCATGGGGTTACCGCGCTTCTGATGGTATGGGTTTATTGGAGTTTTTAATGTGGTGCGAAGATCTGCACATGGAGCCTGTACTGGCTGTTTATGCCGGCTATGGTTTAAACGGCGACCATGTTGATGCCGGCCCGCTTTTAAAGCCTTATGTTGATGATGCTTTAGATGAAATTGAATACGTAACCGGAAGCGTTAATACCTACTGGGGTAAAAAACGTGCCGAAAACGGCCACCCTGCCCCTTTCAAATTAAGTTACATCGAAGTTGGTAATGAAGATTGGTTTGACCGCTCAAATAGCTATGACGGACGTTTCACTCAATTCCGGAATGCTATCAAAGCCAAATATCCACAATTGCAGATCATCTCAACTATTGCCGATGCGCAATATCCAACACAAAAAGTAACATCAAGCCAGGTTGATGTGGTTGACGAGCATTATTACCGCAGTCCATGGGATATGCTATACCAGGCTAATAAGTACGATACCTATCCACGTAAAGGCCCCAAAATTTTTGTTGGCGAGTGGGCAACACAGGATGGACAGCCTACTACAAATCTGATATCGGCTTTGGGCGATGCAGCATGGATGGCCGGTATGGAGCGTAACTCTGATATTATTGTTATGCAATGCTACGCCCCTGTATTTGCTAATGTAAATAAACAAACTGCCACTGCGCCAAAAGGCTGGGCATGGAACTACAACCTAATTGGATATAATGCGATTAAAAGCTATGGCTCGCCTGCTTACTATACCCAAAAAATGTTTAGCAATTATCTGGGTGATAACGTAGTAAACATCGCTGCCGAAAACTTGCCTATGCAAACCAGGCCAACAACCCGCAGGGATAGTGCAACTAATACAACGCCAAAACCTATCCAGTCTGTTTTTTATGTTGCTACTAAAAATAATAAAACTGGAGCCGTATATTTGAAAGTTGTAAATACTGAAGCCAAAGCACATTCAATAACTATTGATTTGAAAGGCGTAGGAAAAGTGGCCCCTACTGCAACTATGGTTGTATTAAAAGGCGATAAACCTCAAGAAACCAATACCATTGACGACCCGGAACATATTGTACCGGTAACATCAAAAATAAGCGGTATAGCAAAAACATTTACGCGGGAGTTTGCACCGTACTCAGTTAATATAATTGAGCTGCAAACCTCGGCTAAGTAATAAAGATAAATTTAATTGGTGTCTGGGATAATTGTCCCCTGTTTACTGTTCGCGCAGTGGCAGGGGCAATTTCCTTTTAGAGTAAATTATAATCATTATGAAAAATGAGCGTTACTTTAAAAGATACCTATTCGCAGGTTTAATACCGCATGTCGGGCAAAATAATATAAGTTAATTATGAAAATTCCTATTATTCCATTTCTGCTAATTTTAGCATTACCTGCTGCTGCACAGGTAACACCTAATACTAAATTACAAGGCTTCAAGCTGCAGGATGTAAAGTTACTTCCAAGCATTTTTAAAGATGCAGAAACCACCGATCTGCACTATATTATGGAGTTAAAGCCTGATAAACTGCTTGCCCCATACCTGCGCGAAGCGGGCCTGAAACCCAAAGCCGAAAGCTATGGCAACTGGGAAAATACGGGATTGGATGGACATATTGGCGGTCATTATTTAACGGCGCTTTCGTTGATGTATGCTTCAAACGGTAGTCCTGAAGCTTTAAGCAGGCTTAATTATATGATAAGCGAGCTTAAAAAATGCCAGGATGCCAACGGCGATGGTTATGTTGGTGGCGTGCCCGGCAGTAAAAAGTTATGGGAAGATGTAAGAAAAGGCGATTTTAAGGGATTTAAAAGCAAATGGGTTCCGTTTTATAATATCCATAAAACTTTTGCAGGCTTACGCGATGCTTACTTGTATACGGGTAATCAAACTGCTAAGGAAATGTTCATCAAATTGGGCGATTGGTTTGTTAATCTTTCAAACGCCTTAACCCCTGAGCAGGTACAGGAATTATTAAAAACAGAACAAGGCGGCATTAATGAAACGCTTGCTGACGTTTACGCGCTTACAGGTGATAAAAAATATTTAAATGCGGCCTACACTTTCTCGCACCAGGCAGTATTATTACCATTGGAAGAACATGAAGACAAACTTACCGGCCTGCATGCCAATACCCAAATACCAAAAGTTGTAGGTTTTGAGCGTATAGCCGAACTGAATAATGACCCTAAGTATAAAACCGCGGCAGAATATTTCTGGGAAAACGTTGTTGATCATCGTACCGTTGCCATAGGCGGTAACAGCGTGGCTGAACATTTTAACCCGGTTAATAATTTCTCATCAATGATTAACGATGTGCAAGGCCCCGAAACCTGTAACACCAACAATATGCTTAAATTAACCAAAGAACTGTTTTTGGCTGATCCGAAGGTTAAGTATATGGATTTTTATGAGCGTGCGTTGTACAATCATATCCTTTCATCGCAGCACCCGGTAACCGGAGGTTTTGTTTACTTTACACCTATGCGCCCCGGCCATTACCGTGTTTATTCGCAGCCGCAGGAGGCAATGTGGTGCTGCGTAGGTACAGGTATTGAAAACCATGCTAAATATGGCGAGTTAATTTATGCGCATGATAAAAATGACCTGTTTGTAAACCTGTTCATTCCATCTAAACTAAACTGGAAACAAAAGGGTTTGGTAGTAACTCAAACTACAAACTTCCCTGAACAAGAAGGCAGTACTTTAACCATTAACGATGTTAAACCGGGCGCATTTGCCATTAATGTAAGATATCCGTCATGGGTTAAAGAGGGCGACTTTGCTGTATTAATAAACGGCAAAGAATTTAAAACTACCGAACAACAGGGAACTTACGTATCTATTAAAAGACAATGGAAAAAAGGTGATAAAATAAGCATCAAGTTACCAATGCAAACTAAAACAGAGCTGTTGCCTGATGGTTCAAACTATGAGGCTGTTGTACATGGGCCTATTGTTTTAGCTGCTAAGGTTGGTAATGCTGATATGAACAATTTAATGGCTGATGGCAGCCGTATGGGACACGTTGCTAACGGTAAAATATATCCGCTACAGGAAGAGCCAATGTTTGTGAGCAATACCAGTGATGATGCATCATTTATTAAACCAGTAAAAGACGAACCGCTAACTTACAGCGCTGCAGGATTGGTATATCCTGCCAAATACAACAATCTTGAATTAATACCTTTTTATAAACTACACGACTCCCGTTATGTAATTTATTGGGAAAAGGAAACACCACAAACCATTGTTCCGATACAACAAAAACTGGCCGAAAGCGAAGCTGCTGCAGCTAAACTGGCTGCCTTAACCTTAGATAAAGTTATGCCGGGTGAACAGCAGCCTGAATCAGATCACTTTATGGAGTTTGATAACTCGGCGACAGGAATAAACCGTGGTGTTCACTTCCGCAATGGAAAGGGATGGTTCAGCTATAAACTTACTGATAAAAACAATGAAGCTGCATTTGTACGTGTTACTTATTTGGGCCGCGACAGGAATAAAAAGTTCTCCATTTTATTGAATAACCAACCCATTGCAGAAGTTTCGCTTGATGGTACGCGTGGTAATGATTTTTATACTGTTGACTATCCTATAACCGATAATGTTGCTAAACCGGCCAATGGCATATATACTGTAAAATTTGTCGCCGCAAATGGGTCGGCTACAGGAGATATTTATGAGGTCAGACTAATGAAGAAATAAAATAGCACTCAACTTGAATATAAACGAAAAGGCTCCCTGGTTTCAAGGAGCCTTTTCGTTTGGTATTTATTTCAATCAAATCATCAATAGCCTGATTATAAAGCACCGATAGGTAATACTGTTTTACCGTAAACTTCGTTAAGTACATTAGCAATACCAGTGTAAATAGCTGATGCGCCGCAGATTATTCCCTCATAACCGGCAAAAGTTTTAACTGCCGCATTACCTGTGGCATCACCATAAGCTAATAAAGCAAATAATATGGTTAATGAAGCAAAAACAAACTGCAGGGCACGGTTAAGCCTTAATGTACCAAAGAAAAGCAGGAATGTAAATAAACCCCAGATTGCTAAGTAAGTAGCCATTGCACCTTCGCTTGGTTTATCAACCCAACCCAGTTTTGGCATTACAATAAGTGCCACTAATGACAGCCAGAAAAAGCCATAAGAAGTAAATGCAGTTAAGCCGAAAGTGTTGTTTTTTCCGGCCTCGATAATGCCGGCAATTACCTGGGCAAGGCCGCCATAAAAAATACCCATTGCCAGTATCATTGAGTTCATTTCAAAGAAACCGGCGTTGTGGATGTTTAATAACACGGTGGTCATACCAAAGGCGCATAGGCCCAGTGGTGCCGGGTTAGCTAAATTGTCTGTTTTTGTACTCATAATTTTGTTAGGTTTAAATTGGTTTTTGTTTTAATTAGATTCAAGAATCAAGAGCCAGGAAACAAGACGTTTATCTTGCTTCCTTACCTTAATTCTTAAATAATATTTTAAAAAGAGACAAGTATCAAACTCCCATCTTGATTCTTGTCTCTTTATTCTTGCTTCTATAATGCTCCTGCCTTTATCTCCTCTACTACGGCCGGATCAAGTAAGGTTGATGTATCTCCCAGATTGCTGGTATCGCCTTCAGCTATCTTACGCAAAATACGGCGCATAATTTTGCCCGAGCGCGTTTTGGGCAGGCCACTTACAAACTGTATCTTATCCGGTTTGGCAATAGCACCAATTATGCGCGCTACGGTCATAATGATATCATTCCGTGTCAGATTATCGTCCTCATGCTTATTAGGACAAACCACAAAGGCATATACCCCCTGCCCTTTTATATCATGTGGGTAACCAACCACTGCCGATTCAACCACGCTGCTATGCATATTAATGGCATTCTCAACCTCGGCAGTACCAATGCGGTGGCCCGACACGTTTAATACATCATCTACACGGCCGGTAATGCGGTAATAACCATCTTCATCACGCATACAACCATCGCCTGTAAAATACATATTCTCATAAGTAGCAAAATAGGTTGTTCGGCAGCGTTCATGATCGCCATAGGTGGTACGAAGCATACCCGGCCATGGGAATTTTATACATAAATTACCGCTTATGCCGTTACCGTCAATAATTTTACCGTATTCATCTACCAATACCGGTTGTACGCCCGGCAATGGTAATGTAGCATAACCCGGTTTAGTTGGCGTTACATTGGCAATTGGCGATATCATAAACCCACCGGTTTCTGTTTGCCACCAGGTGTCCACTATCGGGCATTTGCCATGCCCTATTTTCTCATCAAACCAGTGCCAGGCTTCTTCGTTTATAGGTTCGCCTACTGAGCCTAATTTAGTAAGCGAACTTAAATTTTTGCTTTTAAGCGCTTCGTCACCAAAACTCATTAACGAGCGGATTGCTGTAGGTGCAGTATAAAGTATATTAACCTTGTATTTCTCTACTATCTCCCATAACCTGCCCGGGCTTGGGTATGTTGGTATGCCCTCAAACATTATAGCGCTTGCGCCTTGTGATAATGGCCCGTATACAATATATGAGTGCCCGGTTATCCAGCCAATATCGGCAGTACAGAAATATATTTCGCCGGGATTATATTGAAAAGCTGTTTGAAATGTATAACCGGTATAAACCATATAACCACCGCAGGTATGTACAACGCCTTTTGGCTTACCTGTTGAGCCTGATGTATACAAGATAAACAACATATCCTCGGCGTCCATTTCTTCTGCAAGGCATACAGGGTTGCCCTGTGTTTCTACTTTTTTAATCTCGTCTTCCCACCAGATGTCGCGTCCCTTTAGCATGGCTATAGGTGTACGGGTGCGGGTAAGTACAATAACTTTTTGTACCGAAGGACATTGTACCAACGCATCATCAATAATTGATTTTAATGGTACTTCTTTATTTCCGCGCAGGCCGCCATCGGCAGTAATTACAATATTGCATTGTGCATCCTGTATCCTATCGGCAATTGATTGCGCCGAAAAGCCACCAAATACAACTGAGTGTATGGCACCTATACGCGCACAGGCCAATACAGCTATTGCCAGTTCGGGCACCATAGGCATATAAATACATATACGGTCGCCTTTTTTGGCACCATTATTTTTCAGCACATTTGCAAACTGGCAAACTTTATCATGCAATTGTTTATAGGTTAATACCCTATGATCTTCTTTTGGGTCGTTCGGTTCCCATATAATAGCAGGTTTATCGCCCATTGTTTCCAAGTGACGATCCAAACAGTTTTCAGTAATATTTAATTTAGCGCCCTGAAACCATTTAATATTGGGTTCTTTAAAGTTCCATTCTAATACCCTGTCCCACTTTTTTTTCCATAAAAAGTTTTCGGCAATACCTGCCCAAAATTGTTCAGGATGTTGTACGCTTTCATTGTATACCTGCTGGTATTGTTCAAAAGATGTTATTTTCATTATTAGGTTACGTTGACAAATAGCTGTCCTTTTATTTTGGAGATAATCTATATTACCATCACACCAATTGTGTGGCACATAGTTTTTGTAAATATATCAGTTAAATTAAAAACTGCCAGCAAATTGCGGGCAGTTTTATTAATTTTTCATCAAATAAGAATTCAATATTATCTGCCTCTCCTGCGGCCTCCGTTTGCACCCTCAACAGGTACTGGATTATATCCTATTTTTTCGTCTACCCATTTAATAAACCACTTCATGTTAGCCTGATCCTGGTGACCCTGATCATGCTGGCGCCATGCCAGTTCGCCGTTTAACATAGGGGTATTTACAGGCGGCATCATTTCTTTATTATAATCGTTAGATACGCCAAGATCCTTAGCACCTACTAATTTATAAACAGTGCCTGCAGCTACTGTAGCCATGTAACTACCCTGATGATCCAGCCATTTGGCATCACCCTTTTCGGGAACACCATAACTGATAAAAGCCAAACGAGGTGCACATAAAGCGATCAGGTCGTGTGAATCAACGGGCAGGTCATTAGCAGTTTTAGGGCCAAATTTTGCCTCAGATGCGCCATATTTCATAAAGTTACCGGCCATCCAGTAATATTCTCCACCAGTTAAGCTTTCAACAGCTTCGCCCCAGTTACGGCGGTTCAGTTTAGCGCCGCCTTCGCCTGATGAGCCTACCAATGCCATTGCAAAACGGTCTTCAAATGCCAATGATACCAATGCAGCTTTACCATAACGTGATACGCCTTCAACACCTACGTGCTTTGCATCAACCATAGGCTCGGTTTCCAGATAGTCTAACACTCTTGCTGCGCCCCATGCCCAGGCACGTAATGCACCCCAGTCATCGGGTTTGCGCGGTTGCCCCTTATTTACCAAACCAATAATTCCACGTGTTAAACCAGCGCCGTTATCAGCCTGTATACTTCCTAAATTAAGTGCCACATATCCCCAACCTGCAGCCACTAACTGTTCTGCCGACCCAGGATCATTATTTACCCCAATAACACCAGGAATATCGGGTGTTGGAGGTTTAGGTGCAGCACGCGGGCCAAAAAAACCTCCACCGGCTGGTGCCGCGAATGGCAGATACGCCGGATGCGCGTCCCAAACAGCCTGAAGGCTTGGGTCGATATTCGTCAGCATTTTTTTTAATGCCGCATTTATCTTTTCATTTTCAGCAGCCGTTGGCGAACTTGGCGCCGGAAGACGCGATTGAGTAAACATGATCAACACCGGTACCGGACCCTTAACGTTTTTAGGTAATACTACTGTTGCATCAATATCAACATTTATTTCGGGATAGGATGAATTATCAACATGACCAACAATTTGCCTGGCAATAACCGGTACATTATTAAATACTTCATTATCTGTTAGCTTAACAGTCCATTTAACGCTTGGGATATTCTTTGGTAAACGGCCATAAACTTCGCGCTCCAGATCCTCTTTAACTTCGGGCCGGCGTAATTTCCACCATTGGTCGGCAGTGGTAACTTTTTTACCATTTTTTAAAGTTAACAGATCAGGCAAGTTTGGATATGGATTAGCTAATGCAACATCATAATTTGCATGGTTAGGAGCTTTCTCATCACCACTCGGACCTGGGCGCAATGCCTTAATTCCAAGCTGATCCATCATATTTTGATGATCCTGATCCTGGGTAAAATTTACCGGCGGCTTGTTTTGTGCCATGGCAGTTGTTGATGCCATTAATAACACAAATAAAGTTTTTTTCATTTTCGGTTGTTTATGTTTATTTAATTGGTTTTGTTTTATAAATATTGAATAAGATTTTAATTATTGCAATCGATTTATAAAAAATTATGTGCCTGTATATCAGATATATAATAAATTTATTTTTAACATTATAAAAATAAAAAACGCCGATTTTTAAAAATCAGCGTTCACATTTTAACCGCACAAGTTCCTTGTAATAAATAAGTTACATATGTCAAACCTATCAATTAACTACAAACGTCCGTCTGATAAAACCGGATCAAGCAATCCCTTTACATCATATAGCACACTTGGCTCGGTAAGAAGTGATTTATAATTCATATTAATAAACTGATCATGCCCTACGGCTAATATAATTGCGTGGTATTTTTTTGATGATGGCAGTGTATGTAAACATTCAATATTATGTTCCTGTTGCACCTTTTCGGGGTCAGCCAATGGATCATAAATTGTGATGTTGGCCTTATAAGATTGTAGTTCCTTTATAATGTCGACAACCTTTGTATTGCGCACATCCGGGCAGTTTTCCTTAAACGTAATTCCTAAAATAAGTATATCAGCATGCCATACATTTATTTGCTTTTTCAACATC
>JAICMD010000164.1 GCA_025929405.1 Mucilaginibacter sp.
CTAATACAACCATGGCCAATAGCAGGTGTTTAAAGTTACCTACAGGTTTTTTTGATTTCATGATACGTTCAATTCTGGTTAATAAATGATACTTTTTGCCGGTTGCAGCCAGCGCAAGCGTTAAATTAGTTTGGCGCGTTTCCTCTAATTTCAGCAAGGCTTGTGCATATATTAAGGGGTCGCCGGTGGTTTGCACAACTATATCATCGCAGCGGTTCTCACGTTCAGAACTCACTACACGACTTATCAGTATGGCAAAGGGATTAAAAAATAACAATACGGTTATCAGTTGTTGTATAAGGTTAAGCAGGTAATCATTACTTTGTATATGCGATAGCTCATGCACCAAAATGGCCTCTATCTCATCAACGGATAGCTGGGTGGTTATGGTTACCGGCAGCAGTAATATGGGTTTAACAAAACTGACAACACAAGGCCCGTCAATGCGTGTAGTAAAGCTTAACTGTACAGCCTTACGCACACCCAGCCTACGTGCCAGTTCATTAACTTTTTGCTGTAATAACAAGTTGCCGGTAAGGTCCTTTTTTATGCTGCGTATGCGGTTCCAGGCAATGCCCAGCCTGCCCAGGTTTATTACTAAACCAACAGCATACAGACAAGCTATATAAGGCATGTATACTTTTAAAGCGCTAAAAAACTGCGCTTTATAACCTGCCAATGTAGCATACTGAGCAGGAGCAGGCACTATGTAAGTATTATACAACGAAAGAGATATATTATCGCTTAACCGGTAATTTGTGACATCAGGATTCCAGTTATAAGCATTAAACTCAGCATAAAAGGTATAACCGAACCAACCTAACATAGCAAACAATGCCAGCATACCCAGGTTATGTTTTTTTTGTGCCGATAAACCCAGCACCGCTAAAAATACCAACTGCAAAACCAGGTAAATCAACAAACCCTGCCATAACGAGTGGATAATGGTGGTGCCCAATATCTCACTTATATTGTATAATAGCTTTTCCATAGCTTTTATTTTAGGTTCAAATTATTGTAAGTAGCTGTAATATATTGCTCACTTTTATTTTTCAGTCATTCACTGAGTTTTTTTGGTAATCTTCAACCCGTTTTTTAAACTCGGCAGACCTGGTGTATTCCCTCAATTTTTCTGTAGCAGTACGTAACTCGTCTTTTTCCTTTTTAATATCCGGGTTATTGGCGTATGTACGCATTTCCATACCAAGCTGACGCATTTTTTCCTGTGTTGCTTTAATATCAGGATTATTATAGGCTTTGCGCATATTTTCGCCTGCCTGGCGCATAGCCTGCTGCAATTTTTTAATCTCGGGGCTGGCGGTATATTCGCGCATTTGTTTACCCAGGTCCTTCATTTTATCCTGCTGTTGCAATACATCGGCAGGGATATTTTTTTTCAATTCAGCCTGGTATTGAAGGTAGTTTTCATCTTTACTGTCGCGACTAAATATACCGTCAACAGGCACATTATATTTTTTGGCGATCCTGGCATTCAGCTCTTTAAACTCTTTAGAATTATAATATTTGGTCATAACATCGCCCGCGGCCGACATTTGTTTGCTCAGTTCTTCAATCTTGCTACTCCTTCCGCCCCACATTTTTTCATACTCTGCAGCAGCGTTTTGCTGTTCGGCAGTGGCTTGTTTTATTTCAGGACTATTGTAAAAGGTATTAATTTGTTCGCCTAATTTATTAATCTCGTCGCTTTTAGCTTTAAACTCCGGGTTATCATAATACTTGCTGATAGCATTACCATGAAGTTCAACCTCTTTGTTTAGTTTTTCCAGCTTCGGGTCATCCATTCCTGCATTGTAGTTGCCGTTGTTGTAATAAGTAATGCCTTTTTTTGCTTTTGCCGCAGCCTTTTCTGCTTTTGCCTTGTTTTTGGCCATGGTTTTTTTAGCTGCTTTTTTTGCTTTCTGAGCTTTTTTAGCCGGTATAGTATCAACAGGCATCAGCTTTGTTATTGCCTTTACAGATATTTTACCCTGTGCAATTTGTGGGGTAAGCAGTGTTAAACCACTAACGACTATGGTTAGTATAAACAGAGCCACTAATGTTGGCCGTATACTTGGTATTTGATTTTTTGCTTTCATAATTCTTTCTATTCGGTTTAATAATTGATACTTTTTGCCGGTTACAGCCAGCGCTAACTGCAACTTATTTTGGCGGTGTTGTTCTAATTTAAATAGGGCCTTTACGTAAACAATGGGTGTCTGTGTGTTATTTACAACTAAATCGTCGCAACTTTTTTCACGTTCTTCCCCTATTATTTTGTTAATAAGTAATACGCACGGATTAAAGAATAACAACACGGTTATGACTTGCTGCAGCAGGTTAATAAGGTAGTCGTTACGTTTAATATGAGCCAGTTCGTGCAATAGTATGGCTTCAATTTCTTCGGCTTCCAGGTAGGTAGATAAAGTTATGGGCAATAATATTACCGGTTTAAAAAAGCCTGTAATACAAGGCACATCAACCATCTGGCTAAATCCGGCCTTTATTTTTTTGGTGATATTTAGTTTTTTAGCAAAACTGTTTATTTGCTGTTGTAACTGTGTGCTTGTTTCCATGGTATGTTTAATAACATGAATATTTGTATAAGCACGTATTATCCTTGCCATGTTAAATGCTAAACCGGCAACATAAACCGTAGTTACATACGGCATATACTTTTCAATGCTGTAGTAATGACTGATAGTTTGATCGCCAATTTGTTTAATGTTTGAAAAAGCCACCATTAAAGGCATATTTGCAGGATTAACCGACCCGGCCAACCATTCATATAGCTGTATTTCACGAACGAGTGTATAAGCAAACCAAACGGTAACAGCTAATAAGCCGCTCATAGCAAACAGGTATTTTTTGGAAGCGGCAAGCCCGGAAGCAAAAAACAGCACCACCCTTAGCAAGAAATAAATAAGCAAACCCTGCCATAACGAATGGATAATGGCTATCCCTAATACCTGGCTTATATTATATAGTATGTTTCCCATTGTATTACCATTAAATCCTTTAATTGTGCATTTCAACCAATTAGTAGTTATAACTATTCTTTATTTTCAAACTGCTTTAAATAATCTTTTATGGCGTCAATCTCATCCTTTGATGCGCGATGCTGACCCAGTGCCTGTATCACCAGGTCGGCGGTTGAGCCTTTAAATACCGTATCCAATATTTTATCAAGCGCGGTATTTTGTGCCTGCTCGCGGCTTATCACGGCCGAATACACATGCGTTTTTGAGCTGGTATCGCGGGTTACCAATCCCTTATCGTGCATTATCTGCATTAATTTTAAAGTAGTGGTATAACCAGCATCCTTGTTTTTTGAAAGCTCTTCATGTACATCGCGTACGGTACATTTGCCCATTTTCCAAATCACCTGTAGTATTTCCAGCTCGCTTTCCGTTGGTTTTAATTCCATGTTATTTATCTTAATACGAATTTGTTCGTACAAACATATACGATCATTTTCGTATATCCAAATATTCAGTGATTTTTTTTAAAATAAACCAATATTGAGGGGATAGAACAAGTCTGGTGCATCCGAATTACTAACCAACTGCCCTTCTGTCATAGCAACTGCCGTTATTGCTTAATTGCCCCTTTTGTGGAAATAAAATCACGCAATTAAATAAATGTTAAACTTTTCGGTTGTTAAGTCATCCAACTATTAATTGTTAACGTATTATATTAAAGTAGGGTGCCCAAGTAATTTTTTGCAGAAAAGACTGTTTAAACACCAACTTTTTATAGATTGCACATCATATAAATGTCTGTTTTTAAACATTTGTAAAAGTTGGCAATAATATTGTTGATAAGTTAGAAAAACTATATGCCCTACCAGTCAAACTATTTGATAAATTAGGGCGTTTAATCGAGGATATATATGGAAGCTAAATTTTCGCCACGAGTTAAAGATGTAATACAATACAGCCGCGAAGAGGCTTTGCGCCTTGGGCATGACTATATAGGTACTGAGCATCTTTTGCTGGGGCTTATTCGTGATGGGGATGGCGTAGCTATAAAACTGCTAAAAGAACTTGCTGTTGATACTTCTAAATTGCGCCGTGACGTTGAGGATGATGTAAAAGGTACCGTTGGTTGTAATGTACACATTGGCAGCATACCCTTAACTAAACAAGCAGAAAAAGTACTAAAGATAACTTACCTTGAAGCTAAAATATTTAAGAGCGATGTGATTGGTACGGAGCACCTTTTACTATCTATTTTAAGGGATGAGGATAACATTGCATCGCAAATTTTGATGCAGTTTAATGTTAACTACGAAATATTTAAAGGCGAGGTTGAGGCGCATAAAAATAATGTGACCGACGAAATGCCAGGTTCATCAACCGGCGGTGAGGATGACTTTAAAGATGAGGAATCTTTCAGCCAGCCCAAAAAGGTATCAGATATTAAATCAAAAACCCCGGTACTGGATAATTTTGGCCGCGACCTTACACGCGCCGCCGAAGATGGCAAACTTGACCCAATAGTGGGCCGCGAGCAGGAGATAGAGCGTGTATCGCAAATACTATCGCGCCGTAAAAAGAACAACCCGATACTGATAGGCGAGCCAGGCGTTGGTAAAAGCGCCATTGCCGAAGGTTTGGCACTGCGCATAGTACAGCGCAAAGTAAGCCGCGTGTTATTTAACAAACGCGTAGTTACTTTGGATTTGGCCTCATTGGTAGCCGGTACTAAATACCGTGGCCAGTTTGAGGAGCGTATGAAAGCCGTGATGAACGAGCTGGAGAAATCGCCTGATGTGATCTTGTTTATTGACGAGATACATACCATTGTTGGCGCAGGCGGTGCATCAGGATCATTAGATGCATCAAACATGTTTAAACCGGCTTTGGCCCGCGGCGAGATACAGTGCATTGGCGCTACCACACTTGACGAGTATCGTCAGTATATTGAAAAAGATGGTGCTTTAGACCGTCGTTTTCAAAAAGTTATGGTTGAGCCTGCATCTATAAGCGAAACTATCGAAATACTTAATCGCATTAAGGAAAAATACGAAGAGCACCATGGCGTAACTTATACTGATGAAGCTATTGAAGCCTGCGTTAACCTAACTACACGTTATATTACCGACAGGTTTTTACCGGACAAAGCAATTGATGCTTTGGACGAATCAGGTTCACGCGTGCACTTAACCAACATCCACGTTCCGCAGGAAATTTTGGATATTGAGCAAAAGATAGAACAGATAAAAGTTGAAAAGAACAAGGTAGTACGCAGCCAGAAATACGAAGAAGCGGCTAAACTGCGCGATACCGAGAAACATTTACTGGAAGAATTGGATAAGGCCAAAACCGTTTGGGAAGCCGAAACCAAATCAAAACGCTATACCGTAACCGAAGATAATGTTGCCGAAGTAGTAGCCATGATGACCGGCATACCTGTACAAAAGGTTGGCCAGGCCGACAGCCAGAAACTGCTGAATATGACCGAAACTATCAGCAGTAAAATTATTGGTCAGGACGAGGCCATTAAAAAGCTTACCCGTGCCATCCAAAGGACTCGTGCCGGATTGAAAGATCCTAAAAAACCAATAGGTTCGTTCATATTTCTGGGCCCTACCGGTGTTGGTAAAACTGAATTAGCTAAAGAGCTTGCCCGCTTTATGTTTGATACCGAAGACGCGCTGATACAAATTGATATGAGCGAATACATGGAGAAATTTGCGGTATCACGCTTAGTAGGTGCGCCTCCGGGATATGTAGGTTACGAAGAAGGCGGACAGCTTACCGAGAAAGTACGTCGCAAACCTTATGCTGTTGTATTGCTTGATGAGATTGAGAAAGCGCACCCTGATGTATTTAACATCCTGTTACAGGTGTTGGATGAAGGTCAGTTAACTGATTCATTGGGTCGTAAAGTTGATTTCAGGAACGCTATCATCATCATGACATCAAACATTGGCGCACGCCAGTTGAAGGATTTTGGACAAGGTGTTGGTTTCAGTACCAGTGCCAAAACCAATCAGGCTGATGCACACTCACGCGGTGTGATTGAGAACGCTTTGAAACGTGCTTTTGCTCCTGAGTTTTTGAACCGTATTGATGATGTTATCGTATTCAACTCATTAGGTAAAGAAGAGATATTCAAAATTATTGACATTGAGTTAAGCTTCTTGTTTGGAAGGGTGCATGACCTTGGCTTTAAAATTGAATTGACCGAAGCCGCCAAAGAATTTATTGCCGAAAAAGGTTACGATTCGCAATTTGGTGCCAGGCCGTTAAAACGTGCCATCCAGAAATACCTGGAGGACCCGATTGCCGAAGAAATACTGAAAGGTGAACTGGCTGAAGGCGATACTATGGTAGTTGACTTTGACAAAGAAACCAGCGAAATAAAAATCCTGGATAAAAAAGCCGAAGTAAAGCCTGACAAACCGGACAAGAAAAAGCCGAAGGAAGAAGAGTCAAAATAAATAACCAAATCCCCCCGCTATTTCCGGGGGGATTTTTTTGTGTAATTTTTCAATAAGATTAAACCTTTTAACACGTTATAGTCTTATACAATAGTTAACTATAAACTTATGAAAAAATTAATATCAATCCTGTGCGTTGCGATGGTAGTTATAGGGCTGTCATCATGCACCAAAAAGTACATTACCCCCAATCCTAACCGAACCATAACTTATGATGTGGCACAAAGTGCCTGGACGCTAAGTAGTGATGGTAAGTCATACTATGCAGTAATAAGCGCTCCCGAAATAGATAGCTATTTTAATGAGTCTGGCGGTGTATTGGTTTATTTTTCATTTACTGACGGCGTATTTGAACAGGTACCCGAAGTTTATAACGGTATATCATACAGCTATACCCACAACAAAGGCAGTGTAGTGCTTTATGCACAATCGCCTGATGGCAATACACCTATCAAGCCGGATGCTTTAACACTTAAACTTTTGTTATTGGATTCAGAACAGATACAATAAATTAAACCAAGCAAAAACTAATAAGGCCTCCAGTATTGAGGCCTTTTTTATTGAATGATTTAAGCAATTAAAAACTATAAGTAAGCGTGCCACGTTGGGTAACCGGGCCACGCCTTATTTTATTGAATTTGGCTTCCATAACAGCTTGTTCAATGCGCGCAATATAGTCATGGTTACGTATGGTAGTGGCACGGCGGTTGGCGTGTGCCTCAATTACATCGCCTTCGGTTAATAGTAAAATCGATAGCTATTTTGCCTCTAAACTGGCGGTCGTGCCCAAGATGCGGCTGTATTAAGATGTTACGCCCTGCGGGGATGTTGGATACAAACTCAATATCATGCCGGGGCTGTGCGTAAATGTTAACTGTTATATCCAATAACAGTATGACTAAAAATAATCTAATTAACGTTTTCATGGTATTACTTTTTGTTATATTAAGTGCAACAACCACAGAAAAGTATAATTGTTTGATTTTTAGACAGATGTGTTTTTTATTTTTAAAATAACCCTGACTTTAAACATAACGGCTATTAACCATATCTATGCCTGTTCTTTCCTTCCTCTGCATTAGTGGTTATCAGTCGTTTTCGATGCTCCAAATCGGCATCACGATGATGATTGTATAAGTTATCGGTCATCTCCATATCGCGCTCTTTATCACGCTCGGCATAGTGGATGTCAGCCTCCTGGGTTTTTGCCAGC
>JAICMD010000341.1 GCA_025929405.1 Mucilaginibacter sp.
TTAGTGATAAAAGAATAGTCGTTTGACATATCTTTAAATACTACTAATCTATAATTTGATGGGTGCAGATCTTTTTTCATTTCTTTATACTTCTTAAAATAGAGGTGCAAATGTAGCGAAATAATTCAAATGTAAAAGTCAAAAATAAAAATAGTTCAGTTCACTCACCCCGACGTCGTTTCACTCGTCGACCCTCTCTTCGCCTTTGGCGTAAAGAGGGTACCGGAAATATAAAACCCTCTTTACCGCTTGTGGAAGAGAGGGTGGTCAAGCGAAGCGATGACCGGGTGAGTCGGCGGAGCGCGTTTATTTGGGCAGCAAATGTCTATTTTAATAACATTCACTTTTTTTAAAAATCAATATATTTAAAATCAATTCAATTAAAATGAACGTAAAAGACAGTTTAGAGGTAAGAAGTTATGTGCTTCACCACAGTATAGTACTCGAGAATGTCATTGGAAGTGCTTTGGCTAATTTATTGGATATCGAAGCCCCAACAAATTCCTATTGCTTTGGAAATTCATCTAAGGCATTATCTTTTAATCAAAAAGTTTTTTTGTTAATTGATATTGGTGCTTTGGATGACTCTGAGAAAACAAAATTTATCAAATTTATGGAAATTAGAAATCAATTTATGCACAACGTAGCTGCGAACACATTCAAGGATTGCTTCAATTTTATAGATGGTGTCGAAAAATATTTGTTAAAAAATTACCCACAGCCGTCGGGAGATGAAAAATATTTAGCTGTGGCTTATAATTCTTTGGTAAAAGACGTAAAAATCAGTACAGAATCCATAATTGACAAATTACACGAAAAAAACGTGCGAGCATTAAATATAAAAAGTACTCAAATACTGTATGATTATTGCAAAAACAACGATCAAATTGTCTTGGATGCATTAAACTTCATATTCGACACGTTAAACAGTATTGACATTAGCGAGAATGAAACTTTACCGGTTACAAATTTTGATATATTCTTACAAGGTCTACCAAAATTACAAGAGCTCATTGTTGAAAGGTTAAATAAAAACATTAATCTTAATATTGAAAACCTACTTGATATGAATAAAACAACCTAATTTAAACTTTTCATATTCTCACGTCCTGCACCAACTCAACCAAAACCCCACCGGCGCTTTTAGGGTGCACAAAACAAATCAGCTTATTATCAGCACCTGGTTTGGGTTCATCGCTCAGCAAAACAAAACCTTCGCTTTTTAGGCGGGCCATTTCGGTGCGTATATCATCAACCTCAAAAGCAATGTGGTGTATTCCCTCGCCTTTTTGAGTGATAAATTTGGCTATGGCGTTATCATCGGCTAATGCCTGCAATAACTCTATTTTGCTGGGGCCGGTTTGTAAAAAGGCCACTTTAACATTTTCGGCAGTTACTTCTTCGGTTTTGTAAACCTGGGTATTGAGCAGCTTGGCATATAGGTTGCACGCCGCTTCCAGGTTATTTACGGCAATGCCTATATGCTCCACTTTGTTCATGTCCAAATATTGTAAATTATTGAGTTAGTATGACCAATTTACCTTATCTTGAATGATTTTAAATAAAAACTTTACTTATCTTTGTGCTATTAATATATTTAAGCATGAACATCCCTATTTACCTTGATAATAATGCCACCACACCCATGGACCCACGGGTACTGGAAGCTATGATACCTTACTTCACCAATAAGTTTGGTAATGCTGCCAGCCGGAACCATGCGTTTGGCTGGGTAGCCGAAGAGGCTGTTGATTATGCCCGCGAGCAGGTAGCCAAATTAATTAGCGCCAGCGAGAAGGAGATCATCTTTACATCAGGTGCAACCGAATCAGACAACCTGGCTATTAAAGGTGTGTTTGAAATGTATAAAGAAAAAGGTAACCATATTATAACTACCGTTACCGAGCATAAAGCCGTTTTAGACGCTTGCAAACACGTTGAGAAACTGGGCGGCCGCGTAACTTACCTCCCTGTTAAAGAAGATGGTTTGGTTGACCTTGCGGTGTTAGAAGCTGCCATGACCCCTGAAACCATACTGGTATCAGTAATGTATGGCAATAACGAGATAGGCGTTATCCAACCTATCAAAGAAATTTCGGCAATAGCACATAAACACGGTGCTTTATTCATGACAGACGCTGTACAAGCGGTTGGTAAAATTCCGGTGGACGTGAATGCTGATGGTATTGATTTGCTGGCATTATCTGCCCATAAAATATACGGCCCTAAAGGCGTTGGCGCACTATATGTACGCCGCAAAGGCCCTAGGGTTAAAGTTACCGCTCAGATGGACGGTGGCGGTCACGAGCGCGGTATGCGTTCGGGTACATTGAACGTACCGGGCATAGTAGGCTTAGGTAAAGCCTGCGAGCTTTGTGCACAGGAAATGGAAA
>JAICMD010000100.1 GCA_025929405.1 Mucilaginibacter sp.
ATGCCTTCGCCATGTTCATGGTCGTCGTGATGTACGGCAGTAGTTTCTGATGACATATATAAATCAGTTTAATATTATTATTTCAGACTAAGTAAAAGAAGGTAAATACAAACACCCAAACAAGGTCAACAAAGTGCCAGTAAAGGCCCACTTTTTCAACCATTAAATAGCTGCCACGCTTGTCATAAGTACCGGCTAAAACGTTTAAGGTGATAACTATGTTTATTATAACCCCTGTAAATACGTGGAAACCGTGGAAACCGGTAATAGTAAAAAACAGGTTGGCAAATTGGTGCGCCGAGGTTTGCTGGGCAGCTAACGATGCTGCGGTGCCTTCAAAAAATTCTTTTAAGGTATCAATATTGGTTGGTATTCTTGACCACCAAAAACCTTCGCCATGCAAGTGTGTCCACTCCAAAGCCTGGCAACCCAAAAACATAAAACCACCAATAATGGTTAATATCATCCAGGTTACAACTTCTTTACGGGCTTTACGGTGACCGGCCTCAACAGCTAACACCATGGTAACCGAACTCATGATCAAAATAAAGGTCATCAAACCCACAAATACCAACGGTGCGCCATGCTCAACCAAGCCGGGTACAGATTGGAAAATTTTATCAGCTCCGGGCCAGGTTACTGCGCTGAAACGCAAGGCTCCGTAAGAGATCAATAACGACGAGAAAGTAAACGCATCCGAAAGGAGGAAAAACCACATCATCATTTTACCATATTCCACGTTGAACGGAGAACGGCCTCCGGCCCACGGGGTGGTTTTTACTTCATCAATTGGTGATACTGTTGCACTCATTTTGTACTTGTATATAGGGTTTTTAATATTGGTTCAAAAGTAAAAAAACATACAGATAAATCCATATAATATCTATAAAATGCCAAAAAATAGAAGACATTTCCATACCAAACAGGTTTTTAACCTGCGGGATGTTCTTGTAGCTGCCTCTCAGTGTATTGGCAATAAGTAATAGACCAGCAATAATGTGTATAAGGTGCATCCCTGTAAACACATAAATAAATGATTGCGACGCGTTGTTGTTAACAAAATACACGCCCATATTTATAAGCTGGCTCCAACCTATTAATTGGATAATAAAAAATAAAACGCCCAATAACATGGTTAGCCATAAATACTGGCGCTGCTTGGCAAACTGCAGGCTTTTAGCCGCTTTTGATGCCAAAAACATAGTTACACTGCTTATTACAATACAAGCTGTACTGTACATAAACACATTAGGCAATTTTAAATTGATGCCATGCCCCCTACCGCCGCTGTAAACTATAAAGCCGCTGGTAAGCGCTGCAAAAAACATAAATGATGTGAATATAAAAATCCACATATTAAACTTTTTTGGCCCCAGGGCCATCTTATCTTCTTGTTGTATTTGAGCCATCACTGCACTATCCTATAAAATCAAATAAAAACATTAATTGTACTACCGGTAAATAAAAAAACGAGCCAAACATTAACTTACGCGCCTCGGGTATTTGCAGCGTACGTAATAAACCTACTGACTGGTATAAAAATATTAAACTGCATATCAATGATACACCGCCCACATAGTAACCGCCATAGCCATAAATAGTTGGCAGTAAGCTTACCGGCACCAATATTACGGCAAATATAACAGTAATAACGGCACTTGTTCTGTCGCGCTTTTGGCTTGGTAACAAGCGGAAACCTGCCAGTTTATAATCATCATCCAACACCCAGGCAATGGCCCAGAAGTGAACGAACTGCCATATAAATTGTATGGAGAATAAGATTAAAGCTATCTGATCAATACGGCCATGTGGCTGTCCGGCTACATAACCAATTAAGGCAGGTAATGCTCCCGGTATAGCACCTACAAACACTGCAATGGGCGATTTGCGCTTTAATGGTGTATAGGCAAACGCATATAATAATATTGAAAATACCGAAAGCAAGCCAGTAAGTATATTTAAACTACCTAACAAATAGGTACCTGCAATGCCCATACCCAAACCTAATACCAGGCCCTGCCCGGTAGTCATACGGCCGGCAGGCATGGGGCGGTCCATAGTACGTTTCATCAATCTATCGTAGTCAACTTCAATAATTTCATTAAAGCAATTGGCTGCGCCGGTAACCAAAAAACCACCAGCTACCAGCTTTAGCCAGTTTATCCACATGGTTGTACTATATAACGAACCCCAGGTATTGCCTCCATTTGCTTTTACAGCAATAATAAATGATATAGATGCAGAAAACACCACCAAAAAGGTGAGCCTGAATTTGATAAGCTTTGAAAAATCCTTCCAACTCATTTGCGCACCTCCTGTAAATTAGCCGACCGGTATAAGTTCAGCAATAAATAAAATTGCGCGCCAAATATTAAGCTGGCTAAAACTATATGTGTAGCCTGTGCGTAAGGCGGCAATGCCAGGTATGATAACAATACACCGGTAACAATTTGTAAGATGAGCATCAGGAAGGTAAAGCTCATTAATTGTTGCTGGATAGAATGTTTGCCAAACCCCTTACGTATCAACATATATAAAACTATGTTTACTATTAAAACAATAATAGCAATATCGCGGTGACGCATAAATATTTCGCCGGCATCTTTTATCCAATCGGTACGATAACCACCCTGTAACCTGTTTGATATAGCATCTATTTTTTCGCGCACTTCCGTACCAAAAATTATCTGCCCAAGGCTTATCAACAATGCCAATACGGTAACTAAACGTAACGGCGCATTGGCAGCAACTTTATATTTACCCTGCACTTTGGCCAAGTGATAGGTAGTTATGGCAATAGCCAATATTATAAGCGCCAGTATTAAATGCACGGTAATTATCCATGCCACCAGGTTAGTTGATACCACAATTGACCCCAACCAGCCCTGAAAGCCTATTATAAATAAATTGAGCACACTTAAAAAAGGCACCAGCTTATTTACGCTCCAATAGCTAAATGAATAAACTACAGTAATCAATACAAATATGCCCGAGGTAACTCCTAATAAACGGTTAACATATTCGACCCAGGTTTTAACAGCGTTAAATTCTTCGGGAATTAATATTGATTTATCCTCGCGTATGCGACGAGCCAAATCGGTATAACCAAAAACATCAAGAGTTTTGGCAAAGCGAAGATTTTTGGCTACGCGGCCGTTTACGTATTTCTGCTTATAATCAGCAGGGAGTTGTGATACATCAGTAGGCGGAATAAAACGGGTAAAGCACCGTGGCCAATCGGGGCAGCCCATGCCTGAGCCTGTGCTGCGCACTACACCGCCAGCCAGTATCAAAACAAAAAGCACAACAATGCTTAGTAAATTTACTTTTTGAAACGTTGCTCTTGATGTTGTTTTATTCATTTCTTGATATTCATCTAAAAATTTAGGGTACCTGTGTTTTAGTTCCGAGTTTTGAGTATTGAGCTTTAAGCTGAACCCAACTCAAAACTTAAAACTCAAAACTATTACTAATTACAGATACCCTAAAAGATCAGATACAGTAAGGTATTATTTTACCTGCTCGTTAGCTCTTTGTGTATTTGCCCATTTTTGTTGTTCTTCAAGGGCACCTTCATTATCCTCAAAGTCTTCAGGCAAGTTTGATTCCATTGTTTGCGAGAATGGTACTGTTTGTTGTATAAAGTCGTGCTCGGCACCAGGCTTGCTGTAATCATACGGCCAACGGTACACAGTAGGTATCTCGCCTTCCCAGTTACCGTGGAAGTGTTCAATAGGTGCTGTCCACTCTAAGGTATTAGCATTCCAAGGGTTTTGTACGGTACGTTTACCCCAAAAAATTGAATGTATAAAGTTGTAAATAAATGCTACCTGCGCTAAACCTGCCACAATTGCTGACCATGTAATAAACACATTCACTGATAACCAACGTTTCATTGATTCAAATTCAGTGAAAGCATAGTACCTACGTGGTACACCATCCAAGCCCATAAAGTGCATTGGGAAGAATACCAAATAAGCGCCAATGAATGTTAACCAGAAATGTAAGTAACCCAGTTTAGCATCCATCATACGGCCAAACATTTTAGGGAACCAGTGATAAACACCGCAAAGCATACCAAATATTGCTGCCGAACCCATTACCAGGTGGAAGTGAGCTACCACAAAGTAAGTATCGTGCAGGTTAATATCCAATGCTGCGTTACCTAAGAATATACCGGTTATACCACCAGAGATAAAGAATGACACCATACCAATTGCAAAAAGCATAGCCGGTGTAAACCTGATGTTACCACGCCACAACGTAGCAAGCCAGTTAAAGGTTTTTACTGCCGATGGTACTGCAATTATCAACGTGGTTATCATGAACACACCACCCAGAAACGGATTCATACCCGTTACAAACATGTGGTGGCCCCATACGATGAATGATAATACGGTAATGCCTATTAATGAGTAAACCATCGCATGGTAACCAAATATTGGTTTACGTGAATTTACTGACATAACCTCAGAAGCTATACCCATTGCAGGCATAATGATGATGTACACCTCAGGGTGACCCAGGAACCAGAATAAGTGCTGGAACAATATCGGGCTACCACCTTCGTAAGGCATAACCTGTCCGTTAAGAACAATATCAGATAAATAGAAGCTGGTACCAAAGCTACGATCAAATATCAGCAATACCACACCTGCAACTAATACAGGGAATGCCAATACACCTAATATAGCTGTTAAAAAGAACGCCCAAATGGTTAAAGGCATTTTCCAAAGGTCCATACCTTTTGTACGCATATTTAATACCGTACTTACATAGTTTATACCACCCATTAATGATGATGCTACGAAGAGTACCATACTTATTAACCAAAGCGTCATACCGGTACCTGAACCAGGCATCGCTTTTGGCAAAGCTGATAACGGCGGATATACTGTCCAGCCGCCGCTTGCAGGACCTGTTTGTACAAAAAATGAACTTAACATAACTATGCTTGCCATAAAGAAGAACCAGTATGACAGCATATTCATGAAAGGTGATGCCATATCGCGGGCACCTACCTGTAATGGAATTAAAAGGTTACTGAATGTGCCACTTAAACCAGCCGTTAATACAAAAAACACCATGATGGTACCATGTATAGTTACCAGCGACATATAAAAATCGGGGCTGATATGGCCTTCGGGGGCGAAGTGGCCCAAAAGAGTTTCAAGGAAAGGGAATGATTTATCAGGGTAAGCTAATTGTATCCTGAATAAAATAGACATTATCATGGCTAAGAATGCCATAGTAATACCTGTTATAAGGAATTGCTTGGCAATCATTTTATGATCCTGACTGAAGATATATTTGGTCAGGAAGGTATCATGATGATGCCCGTGGCCATCTTCGTGGTGTGCGTGACCGTGACCGTGATCCTGAACTGCTATTGTTGACATATTCGCTAATTAATTGTTTAACGCTAATCTGTTGTTTAATGTATTCTTTTTCTCTGCTGCAAGTTTCAATTCACCTTTTAAGGCATCGCTTAAATAGGGTTTTTGTTTTGCAATCCACTCGTTGTATTCTGATTCAGATACCACACGCACTACTTTTTGCATGTTATAGTGACCGCCTCCGCAAATCTTGTTGCAATAAAGCAAGTATTCAAATTTCGGATCATCCAGTTTGGTACGCATCTGGTTGGTAGTAATGGTTGGTGTAAACCTGAAATAGGTTGGCAAACCAGGTACCGCGTTTAACTGCACACGGAAGTGAGGCATATAAACGCTATGTATTACGTCCTGCGCTTCGATGTTTAATCTTACTGGTTTATTTACGGGTATTACCAGCGTATCAGCAGTTTGGTCGTCAAATGAAGCTTTATCTTTAAAGTCGACACCTAATTTATTGGCACCACCTATTAATTTATAACTATGTGCGCCTAATTTATGGTCTTTACCCGGATATCTTAACTCCCATGCAAACTGATGACCGGTTACTTCAATATCAATTGATGATTGCCCTTTGCCATCAGTTATATTGGTAATTTCCTGCCAGGTAAAAAAACCGAATACAACAAGGATAGTTAGTACTATAGCCGGAGCAATTGTCCAAACCTTCTCTATAGTATTATTATGCGGCAGGAAATAAGCTCTGCGTTTATCTGAACCTTTGTATATAAAAGCAAAGCTAAACAACAATATCTGTGTAATAAAAAATACTATAAGGGTTAATATAGTAGTGGTAAGGAACATGTTGTCAATTTTAACACCATGTAATGAAGCTGCCTCAGGCAAAGTCATGCTACCTTGTTCAGTTAACGACCAGTAAGCGCCGCCTAAACCAGCAACCAGGAATATGATACATATAGTGCCCATAACATTGTTCCAGTTAAGGGTTTTCTTTTTCTGCATCTGCTGGGTAAGCTCATACACACGTAATATTTTACCTATAATGGCTACTACAAAGCATAATACCAAAAAAAGCAAAACATAGTACCCAACACCTAACCATACAGACGATTTACCCGCAACATCAGGCCCCGAAGCTGTAGTAGCCGGCGTGGCGGCATCCTGTGCCATCAGCATATTTGTACCTAATAGTGCAAATACAGCAAAAAGCGAAATTAATTTTTTATAGTTTATTAGTTTATTGAATCCCATTGTATTGTTTGTTTGGTATTCTTGTATTGGTTGCAAATTTAATAATTATTATATGTGGTGATGTAAGCTCTCGTCAATGAACGGATGGTTTTTAGGGATAAGCAATTTAAACTTGCTTACCTGAGTTAATACCAGATAGGTAAATAACCCGGCGAAACCTAAAAATACGCCCAACTCAATTAATCCGAACTCAGTGTACCAATGTGATTGCGGGCCAACGGTACCAGGCATTATCATCATAAAATAATCAAGCCAGTGGCCTACTATTAATATAATACATACCGCTTTTAACATAGGTATTGCTCGCTTTGAATCGCGTGACATTAATAATAACAATGGCGCTGCAAAGTTAATTACTACGTTAATCCAAAACCAGGGCTTAAACTCAGGCTCCCAACGTTTGTAAAAATATGCGGCTTCTTCGGGTATGTTAGCATAATAAATTAACAGGAACTGGGCAAACCACAAATAAGTCCAGAATATAGAGAAACCAAATATTAACTGGCCCAGGCTATGTAAGTGGTTTACTGTTATCCACGATACGTATCCTTTACTTTTAAGATAAATAATTACCAGTGTAATTACTGCAAGCCCGCTAACCCATAAAGCTGCAAAGTTGTACCAGCCAAATAAGGTTGAAAACCAGTGCGCCTCTAATGACATAATAACATCAAACGAAAACACAGGTACAGTAAACCCGAATATAGCCAGGAATACACAAGCAGTTGTAAAGCTTTTGTTATAATTGAACATACCGCCCAGTTCATCCTCGTTGGTTGAGTATTTTACAAACAACAAACCCAATATGGTATAGCTAACCAGGAAACCAATTAAACGGATAACAAAGAAAGGAATATTTAAATAGCCTGATTTACCTGCAATAACGGCATCATAACTTTCACTGCCCGGCGTTGAAAGCCCCGGCGCGGCCCAAAGCTTATATAAATAAGGTATTACAACGTCCTTGCCCTCTTCATTTACACCATGATGTGTAATAAATAAACCTGCCAAAGTAATTACTATTAATAATGTAGCAGCAATTGGCAATGCTTTAATAAATGCCTGTGGGATACGCAGTATTGCAGCCGACCATCCTGCCTGCGCAACATATTGTACCGCGCAAAAGAAAACGCCGCAAAGGCATACGCAAGTAATATAGTAGCCCATTAATAATAGATTTGCAAAGGTACGCTCAACCGCTCCTGTAAGAATACCGAATGCAATGGCTACAACTCCTATAACAATGGCAATTAAGCTCCAGGTTTTAACTTTACCTGTAAATTCAAATTGTTCGTCAAAACTGTATTGAGTTTTCATTAAATTCTAATTCTTATAAAGTTTGTAAATGGTGAACATACATAACTACTTTCCAACGTTCTTCGGGTGCTAACTGTGATGCATACGAACCCATGTTATTTAAGCCGTAAGTAATTGTATGGTATATTTTTCCATCAGTTAAATCCTTCATGGCACCGCCACGAGATGACTGACCTGTTGAATATGATGGCGGCGCAGGGAAACCATGGGCAACTACTGTACCATCAGCCTTGCCGCTAACACCATGGCATGGCGAACAAAATGTGGTAAATAATGCTTTACCATCTGTCATATTCTGAGTGGTCATTGCCAATGGGTTTTTAACCTCAAGGCTTGCCTGCTCGTACCCTTCTTTGGTGTTTGGATAATCAAATTTAACAAAGCCTACCGGTATAGTACCGGCTGGTGGTACCTGTGCTGTTTTTCCATCCTTAAAATTCGGGTTTTTCTGATCCGGATCATAAGCGATGTGTTCATACATATTGGGGGCATATTCCCATCCGGTACTCCTTTTGTCTTTGCATGATGTAAAAACCACCGATGCAGCAATGGTAATAACCGCTGTACCCAATATCTTATATTTATTCATAGCTAACATATTTTCTGTCGTTATGCTTAATTTCTACTGCTCCTGCTTCTTTTAATAAATTGGTAATGTCTTCGTGCGGTGTGTTTCCTTTAGCATCAATAGCTATAACAAAACGGTCGTCGGTAGCTCTCAGATCCATTACACGCGGCGCGCGACCTGGAAACAGGTGCGTTGCGTAAAAGAAGGTAAACGTCATACCAAAAGCGGTAAACAATACGGTCCATTCAAAAGTAACCGGTATAAAATCCGGAACAGCAAAATGTGGTTTGCCGCCTATGTTCATAGGCCAGTCATGTACCAGGAAATAGTAAACAAGGCTAAATATTACGGTACCGCCCAAACAGCCAAACATAAAAGCTGCATAACCCAGGCGCGAATCTTTAATGCCTAATTTTGCTTCAATACCGTGTATAGGCATTGGTGTGTACACATCATAAATAGGTACACTGTTTTTTTGTAGTTTGTCAATCCCGTGCATTAAGTTGTCGGGATCATCAAAAAGGCCTAATATATATTTGGTGCTGCTCATTTTCTTTATGCGTTTTCGTATTCTGCTATATCAACACTATCAAATTTGTTTAATGATTCTTTGTAGAATTCAACCTGCTCAGGGTCAAGGTGCCCTTCGGCTATCAGTTTTTTCTTAGCCTGCTCACTTGATCCTTTCACCAATAACTTAACCTCGGCCATAGCTATTGAAGGAAGTACGCGTATAAACAGCAGGAATAAAGTAAAGAATACGCCTATTGAGCCTATAAATACACTTACATCAACCCAGGTTGGGTAAAACATGGCCCAGCTTGACGGAATGTAATCGCGGTGTAGCGAAGTAACTATAATTACAAAACGCTCAAACCACATACCTATGTTTACTATTATTGATAGTACCCATGCCATGGCAATATTGGTACGTACCCTTTTAAACCACATTAACTGGGTCATCAATATATTACAGCCGTACATCATACAACCTGCCCACCAGTATGGACCGATAAACCTGTTAAGGAAAGTATATTGTTCATACTCGCCGCCAGAGTAATAGGCAATAAAAAATTCAGTTAAATATGCCACACCTACAACTGATCCGGTTAAAAGAATAATCTTGTTCATGGATTCAATGTGGAACATGGTAATATAATTTTCTAATCCCAGCACTTTACGGGTAACCAATAAAAGCGTTTGCACCATAGCAAAGCCCGAGAAGATAGCACCCGCAACAAAGTATGGAGGGAATATGGTGGTGTGCCATCCCGGCTCTAAAGATGTTGCAAAGTCCATTGATACTATAGTATGCACTGATAGTACCAGTGGTGTAGCCACACCTGCCAATATTATTGATACGGTTTCAAAACGCTGCCAGGTTTTTACAGAGCCTGTCCAGCCGAAAGAGCAAATTGAGTATATACGGCGGCGTAAACCTGTTGCGCGATCGCGGATAGCCGCAATGTCAGGCAATAAACCGGTGTACCAGAATACTAATGATACCGAGAAGTAAGTTGATATTGCAAATACGTCCCATACCAACGGCGAGTTAAAGTTAACCCATACCGAACCATATTGGTTAGGTAACGGCAAGGTATAAACAGCCATCCAAGGGCGGCCCATGTGTGATACTACGTAAGTGGCAGCACAAATTACCGCAAAGATTGTCATCGCCTCGGCCGAGCGGTTGATTGAGTTACGCCAGTTTTGGCGGAACAGTAACAATACCGCAGATATAAGCGTACCGGCGTGACCAATACCTACCCACCATACGAAACCGGTAATATCCCAGGCCCAGCCTACTGTTTTGTTAAGCCCCCATGAGCCTATACCAAACCAAAAGGTATAACTAACGGCCACTACCCAAAGTAATGCGCCTAATGATGCTACGGTAAAACCTATCCACCATGCTTTATTGGGCATGTTTTCAACAGGAGAAAGCACATCATTGGTAATTTTTGCGTACGTGATGTCATTTCCCGTAATTAACGGTTCCCTTATTATTGATTCATTATGAGATGCCATATTTTTATTCTAAATCTCTGGGTGTAATGATTAAGCTCCTAATTCTTCTACGTTCCTAACTTTAACCTGGTAACCAATACCCGGCTGCACATTCAGTTCTTCCAGAACATAATAGGTTCTTTCGCTCTTTAATGCTTTTGCAACTTCCGAGTTAGGATCGTTACCGTTACCAAACACAATAGCGTTGGCAGGGC
>JAICMD010000195.1 GCA_025929405.1 Mucilaginibacter sp.
AGGTCAATAGTTCCTGCCAAAAGTTCTTCTTCAAGCTCTTTGGTAAAAAAGCCTTTGCCTTCTAATTTATCAAAACTTAAATTAAGTATCCGGTCGCCCTGGGTTTTTATAATTTTCAGTTCGGCGTTAATATTAGCCGCTGCCAGGCTATCCTTTACAAAATTGGCCTGCCATAACGCTAATTCGCTACCCCGTGTACCTATTATTAATGTTCTTTCCAAAAGAGAATATTTTTATGCAACCGCAAATTTAATTTTTTATGGACACGATTGCACTTTTAATTGACGATATGAAACTACGGTGATAATTTAAAATTAGTGATTTAGTGAATTATTGATTAAGTGAATGGAGCATGATGCAGTTACCGATACTATCTTTTTTTAAACATGTCCAATTTCCCTCATCCCGATCGTATAGAGGGTATAAAATATAAAACAGATGGAAACAAGAATTAATCTTTTTGAAAAAGGGGGCAACGCTTTAAAAGCGATGCATAGTTTAGGGGTTTATTTAGCAAAATCAACCGTTGAACAAGAACTTTTAAACTTAGTGTACTTTAGGGTATCGCAAATTAATGGGTGTGCCTTTTGTTTGGATATGCATGCTAAAGACCTGCGTGCTGAAGGTGAAACCGAACAGCGATTATATCTTTTAAATGCCTGGCGCGAGGCCGCTGCTTTTTATACCGACCGCGAGCGCGCAGCGTTAAACTGGGCGGAAGCTGTTACTAAAATTAACGGCGGCGAAGTGCCAGACGAAATATATAACCAGGCCCGCCAACAATTTACCGAATTGGAACTGATTGACCTCACTATGGCCATTAGTACTATTAACAGCTATAATCGTATCAATATTGCCTTCCGTCCGGTGGTTGGCACCTACACCGTTGGTCAATTTGCGGTGAAAGTATAATGCCAAATGTAATCCGCATTTGGCGGTGTAATATCTGCGCAGGGCCTGCTTGAAGAGTGCCCTGCGCTTTTATTTACCTTCCTTCCAGTTTTTTATTATAAAAATATTTTCAGAAAAATTTGCGCAACCGAATAGTTGCATTTATATTTGTACAACCAAATAGTTGCAAATAGTATGAAACGAGATATATTCCACGCCATTGCCGACCCTACCCGCCGTGCCATTATTACCCTGTTGGCTTTGCAGGCTATGACGCCCAATGCCCTTGCTGAACATTTTAATACCAGCAGGCAAGCGGTATCAAAACATATTCAAATTTTAGCCGAGTGTGATGTGGTAACACAAAAGCAAAGCGGCCGAGAAATATATTATCACTTTAACGCCAAGAAAATGAAAGAAGTAGATGAATGGATTGAACGTTTCCGCCAATTGTGGGACGATAAATTTAACCAGCTTGACGATTTATTAAATGACCTATAAAACAAAACATCATGAACACTACAGAAATTAAAAAAGACCTGCCCAACAGGAAATTAACTGTTACCCGCCGCTTTAACGCGCCGATAAATAAAGTATGGAACGCCTGGACCGACCCTGCATTATTAGAAAAATGGTGGGGCCCAAAACCATGGACCGCAGTTACCAAAAGCATGGATTTTAAAGCCGGCGGCTTGTGGCTATATAAAATGACCGGCCCTGACGGCGAAGGACAATGGTGCCGTGTAGACATTCATACGGTTGATGCACCAAACGGTTTTACCTCTACCGCTACCTTTAGCGATGAAAATGGTATAAAAACAGGCACCTTCCCTGAGGGGCACTGGAAAGTGCAATTTATTACAGATGGTGATGGTACACGTGTAGAAACAACATTAACATTCGATGACATTGCCGATATGGAGCAATTAGTCGCTATGGGTTTCGAAGGTGGCTTCTCAATGGGATTGAACCAATTGGAAGAATTATTAGCGGAATAAAGACCAGGATTGTGCGATTTCCTCCCACCGGGAGGGTGTAGGGGGGGGTATTACAAACTGACTAAACCCCTCCCTGCCACCGCACAACCATACCCACCCCTCCCAAGGGAGGGAATTTATTTTACTCTCTTAAATTATAACATATATGGAAATAAAAAAAATAACTCCCTTCCTTTGGTTTGATAGCCAGGCGGAAGAGGCAGCCAGATTTTATTGCTCAATTTTTAAAAACTCAAAAATTATTAATTTAAATACCATGATTATACTTTTTGAACTGGAAGGTCAGCAATTTAAAGCCGGAAATTTTGGGCCGAAATTTAAATTTAATGAAGCCATATCTATGCTTGTAGATTGCGATACACAGGAAGAGGTTGACTACTTCTGGAATAAACTTACAGCCGATGGAGGTGAACCCGGCCGTTGTGGCTGGCTTAAAGATAAATTTGGTTTATCATGGCAAATTATTCCAAATGCTTTTGGCAAGCTAATGGACAATGCCGATCATGCAAGATCGCAAAGAGTTATTAATGCAATGATGCAAATGAATAAAATGGACATTGCCAAATTGCAACAAGCTTATGATGGCGAATAATTTTCTCTCGCAGGGTCCCTTTTCAGGAGACCCTGCGGGAACTTTGAGTTATTAATGCAATGATGCAAATGAATAAAATGGACATTAGCAAATTGCAACAAGCTTATGATGGCGAATAGTTTTCTCTCGCAGGGTCCCTTTTCAGGAGACCCTGCGGGAACTTTGCGGGAACTTTAAAACGTTATTGCGAACGAAGCGTGGCAATCTCTGCATAGATAGGTATGCATGTAGAGATCGCCACACTCGTACCGTTCGCGATTGACGTTTTATTTATTTAAACTCCGCGATCCGTATGGTAGCAGTTATAGTAGGAATCTTAAAATCAATAATCTAATAAATCATAGTTCAGACAATTTCCTCAGCCAAACCAATCAATAGCCCTTCTACCCCACGGATATAACAAAGGCGATAAATATTTTGATAATTAACAATTTCGCCTACAAGCTTTGCACCATGCTTTTCAAGTTTTTTTAGGGTATCATCAAGATCGCCAACAGTAAACATTAGCCGTAAATAGCCCAAGGTATTTACCGGAGCTTTCCGGTGATCATCAATAACAGCGGGAGTAATAAATCTTGATATTTCTAACCGGTTGTTACCATCAGGTGTAACCATCATGACCATTTCTACCGACTGGTTATGCAGCCCGGTAACTTTACCTGCCCATTCACCTTCAATATTTGCGCGTCCTTCCAATTGCATACCTAATTCCGTAAAAAAGGCGATGGCATGATCAATAGATTCAACCACAATGCCCATGTTATGCATTATTAATTTATCTTTTGCCATAGTTAATTACTTCCCTTTTGTTCACTCGCCCGGTTGTTGATAGTAGAAATGTCGGTAAAATGATTATATGCCTATCACACTATTTTAAAACAGCCCCAATTGCCCCTTATCATCCATCTCGATATCATCTGGATTGGTGATCTCAAAATCAACTTTCTTAGGTGTGGATTCCACTGATTTATTTGAAGATTCCACTGATGGCGATGATAGTTCCTCAAATTTCTCTTTTATGGTTTCCGATTTTACCTCTTCAATAACCGGTGGAACATCAGTCGCAGTTTTTTCTTCGGGCGTAATAACAATTTCTGTATCTGCAATTGATTCCGGTTCCGGATCGGGCACATCTGCTTCATCATCATGTTCGGTTATCAGCGTTACGGTTTGCACTACATGCGCCGACAGGCGGTTACCCATAGCCTTCATGCCTTTTACATCAATCAAATCGGCCAAATTAAGTTCAACCGTCTCGGGAGTTTTTGAGGCGCCTTTTAATTGATCAACCTTTACTACAGGCTGCATAGCGCCTGATATCACCAGCATTTTTGAACCGGCTTCGTCGCTTATGATACTGGTTTGCCTGCCAATTACCGTATTTTCAAATGTAAAACGTTTCACCAGATAGTTTTTTGATTTACCATCATAATGCACTACCGAGTAAACCTTTTCGGGGTTATACTTTTCAATAACAATCATCTTATCATCAAAATGATTGTTGAGGTCAAAGCTGGTTAACTCATAAACGCCATTTGACATTACGGTAAGTATGCGGTCGTCGCCATCAAACTCTCCCAGATATTTTCCCCGGCTATCGGCATTAAGGCGCTTTAAAATATCATCATACCATATTTTACGGCCCGCCAAAGTGGATATGCCCTTGCTTTTTAATAGGATCTTCTTAACCGGGTACTTGGTAACAATGTTACCCATAGAATTACGCCCCTTAATAGCTACCTGCGCAAAATCTTCATCAAACTGCAGCTTTTTAAGCTTGGCATGTGGTTTCAATTGTACATTTACCACTTCGGCCTCGCCATTTGGGTTTGCGCTAAAATAAAGTACTTTGGTACCCTTGCTGCCTTTGGTCAGGTCGTACTCTTTATCGCGGGTAACACCTATTACCGAGAAACGCTTGATATAACTTACGCCACTTTGCCCATCCTTATATATCATATTATAAACGGTGCGTTCATCATTCTTTTTAAATACAGCGGCATGTAATATGTCCTTACCCACAAATACCTTATCCTGCACTTTGGTGATAACACAACGCCCGTCTTCACGGAAAACAATGATCTCGTCAATGTCCGAGCAATCGCAAACAAACTCGTCCTTACGCAAGCCGGTGCCAATAAAGCCATCAACTTTATTTACATATAGCTTAACATTTGCCAGTGCCACCTGCGATGCCTCAACCTTATCAAAGGTGCGCAGTTCGGTTTTACGCTCGCGGCCCTTGCCGTATTTCTCTTTCAGCTTTTCAAACCAGTCTATGGCGTATTCGGTAAGATGCTTCAAATGATTTTTAACCGTCTTTATCTCGCTCTCCAGGTTTTTGATCTGCTCATCCGTTTTCTTTACATCAAAACGGGTGATGCTGCTCATGGGTTTATCAATCAGTTTCTTATAATCCTCGGGCAATATAGTGCGGTAAAACTGCGGAAAGAAAGGCTCAAATAACCTATTCAACACAACTAAAACCTCTTCAAAGCTGGTTGAAGTTTCATAATCGGGATGCTTGTACATCCCTTCCTGTATAAATATTTTAAGTAATGAGCTGAAGAAGATTTTCTCCATCAATTCCTTCAGCTTTATCTCAAGTTCCTTTTTTAATAAAGCGCGGGTAAAGTTTGCGCTTTCAATAAGCATATCGTTCACGCTTATAAAGCGTGGCTTATCGCTTTGTATAACGCAGGTATTTGGCGATATAGATACTTCGCAATCGGTAAAGGCATACAGGGCATCAATAGTAACATCAGGTGATATGCCCGGCGCCAGGTGGATAATGATCTCCACATTTTGCGCGGTATTATCCTCTATCTTTTTGATCTTGATCTTACCCTTATCATTGGCGGCAATCACACTATCAATCAGGCTGCCGGTTGTAGTTGTAAAAGGTATTTCGGTAATAGCCAGCGTTTTCTTATCACGCTCCACTATTTTGGCCCGCACCCTTACACGCCCGCCACGTTGGCCTTCGTTATACGCGGACGCGTCGGCCATGCCACCCGTAGGGAAATCGGGCAGCAGGTTTGGGCGGTTGCCTTTTAACACTTCTATTGATGCATCCAGTAACTCTACAAAGTTGTGGGGTAATATTTTAGTAGCCAAACCTACGGCAATACCTTCGGCACCCTGCGCCAGTAATAAAGGGAACTTAACCGGAAGCGTTATCGGTTCTTTATTACGACCATCATAGCTGGCCTGCCATTCGGTAGTATCGGGATTAAAAACAACATCCAGCGCAAATTTTGAAAGACGCGCTTCAATATAACGAGGTGCTGCAGCCGAGTCGCCAGTTACCGGGTCGCCCCAATTGCCCTGGCAATCAATTAACAGGTCCTTTTGGCCCAATTGCACCATGGCGTCACCAATGGAAGCATCACCATGCGGATGGTACTTCATGGTGTTACCAATAACGTTGGCGGCCTTGTTAAAGCGGCCGTCGTCCATCTCTTTTAATGAATGCAGTATACGGCGCTGTACCGGCTTTAAACCATCGTTAATATGCGGCACGGCACGGTCAAGAATTACGTACGAGGCATAATCCAGGAACCAGTTTTCGTACAAACCATCGAGCGAGGTAGCATTATGTATTTTATCGTCGTTATTGTTAATTGTATGCTCGTTCGGGGTCAGATCTTCACTCATTAGTCAACTTAAAATTTGGATGGATAAAGATAGGTGATGTGCGGATATGCAGATGTGCAGATGCACAGGTTTTTTTGCACATTTTACCGGATTTGCACATAAAAACGGCCTCTATTTTAAAATAATAATTAGTAAATTTGGTTTATGACAACAATTACGGTAGAAGTTGATAAAGAAGAAGATTTACCAGCCCTGCAAGAAGTGCTGGGTAAAATGGGCCTGAAATATCATGTGGAAGAAGATGACGAAGATTGGGGCGATTTACCCGAAGCTGCCATTGAAGGAATAAAAGCCGGGCTTGCAGATATTGAGGCAGGGCGAACACATACGCATGAAGAGGTAATGGCTGAAATTGATAGAAAAATAGCTGACTACCGAAAAGCTAATGGTCAATAAAGATCTAAGATGGTCTGAAAGAGCTTTAGAAGAAAACAGGCTATTATTTGATTATTTGTTAA
>JAICMD010000340.1 GCA_025929405.1 Mucilaginibacter sp.
ATTCGCGCTTTGCGGAAATGGTTAATATACCGCTTGAAAAAGTAATAGGTATTAAGTTTGATACTTTTATTCATAAGGATTCAAAAAAATTATTTAATAAGGCTATAAAAAAAGGCTGGGAAAAGGAGTGTAAAGAGGAAGTGTTGCTGCAAAGCGATACCAGGAATTTGCCGTGCCTTTTATCATGCAATACGCTCGAACTGGATGAGGGTACCGCTTTGAGCTTGATACTTACCGATCTGAGTATACAGAAGGAGGCAGAAAAGCAACTCAAAATTAACAATGAAAAGTTGCTGATTGCACAAAATGCCACCGAGAAGCTGAATGATGAACTGGAGGATACCGTTAAAAGCCGCACAGCCGATCTGTTAGTTAGCCGCGAGCATTTTAAGCTGTTGTCAAACAGTATCCCGCAAATGACGTGGACCAATACGCCTACGGGCGAGGTTAACTTTTATAATCAGCAGTGGTACAATTATACCGGCCTCAGTTTTGAGGAAACTAAAGAATACGGCTGGCAGGCAGTTGTACATCCGGATGACCTGGAGCTGACCAATGAAAGATACATGGCTTCACTGAAATCGGGTAATGTGTTTGAGGTTGAGAACAGGTATAAAAGAAGAGATGGTGTTTATCGCTGGCATTTAAACCGGGCACTGCCGCTGCGTGATGAATCTGGTAAAATTTTATTTTGGGTGGGTACTGCTACTGATATTGAAGACCAGAAGCAGGAGATGGAACGTAAGGACGAGTTTATAGGCATTGCCAGTCATGAGCTTAAAACACCCCTAACCAGTTTGAAAGGATATTTACAACTTATAGGACTTAAAAAGCAGGAACTACCAGCACCAGTACAGCAGTATATTGATAAAGCTATAATAGCAATATCTAAACTTCAAAATTTGGTGAATGATTTATTAGATGTAAGCAAGATACAAGCCGGTAAATTAGAGTATAGCAGGGCCCCAATTAATTTAACTGATGTTATAAACACAAGCGTGGAAAATGCAAGGCACGTATTCCCGTCATTTACATTTGATAACCAGGCTGCGGGGCAATTTATTATAAATGGCAATGCCGAGCGTTTAGAGCAGGTGATAATGAACCTGATCAATAACGCGGTCAAATATTCGCCGGTTAGCCGTACGGTTATTATAAAAGCTACCGCAAATGATGGTAACGTGCGTATTGGCGTAACCGATTTTGGTATAGGCTTATCAGAGCAGCAGCAGCAGCGGGTATTTGAGCGTTTTTACCGGGTAGAAGATAAAAAATACATGTCGAGCGGTTTGGGTATGGGGCTATATATATCGCACGAAATAATTGATAACCATCAGGGCGAAATGGGTGTTGAGAGCGAACTGGGCAACGGTTCAACTTTTTACTTTAACTTGCCACTGGTGAAGCAATAAAAGAACTATCACTGTCATTCTGAGCGATAGCGAAGAATCTTGTACGCTTGCTGATCGCTTTAATAAGATTTTTCGCTACGCTCAAGAGAGCAGTTCTTCGCTATCGCTCAAAAATGACAATGTTTCTTACCGTCCGCCCATCTGCCCCAATACAGGTGCAAACTTAGCTTCGTAACCTTTAGCTTCGGCTTCAAATTTGCTGGCCAAAGCGGCTTGATGACTATCCTTATTTAATTGGGCAAGGCTGTTTAATATCTGCAGGCCCAGTTGAATATTACGTGTATTAAGCATGGTGCCGTTATTTTGCATTACATAGTAATTATAGTCAAGCTGGTCGGTAACATAGTTGTTAATGTAATTGGCAAATTTTTCTCCTAATACCATATCATGTAACTGGTAGGTCGTTTGTGCCAACAAGAATTTATTGCCGGTAACATTCATATCCACATCCAGGTTAGGCATAACATCATCATATTTATGCATTACTTTCAGTGCCAGCTCAGGATGCCCCTCGTTTATTAATGATTGTGCCAGGGTAAGGAATGTTGACATCATAACCGGGTAAAACATGGTGGTCGACTCATGGTCAAGGTAGCGGGCATGTTTATAATTGCCAAACTTAAACTTGTTCATCACATTATCATACATCACCATAGTGTTGCTTTTTTCCAGTTGATCCCTTAATGAAGTATCGGGTTTAAACGGAAGTAAACGGTAAGTAAAGCCTTCCTTATACAAATAAGGTTGCAGGCCAATAAAATTACTTGGGCCTACGGTTGTAGTAAAGCAAATAGGTCTTTTCCAATTGTTGTGCGTCAAAATATCCAGTATGGCCAACCTGTCTTTCATTACAATATTTTCGGTATAGGTCCATTTAATGGTATCGGTAAGCCTGCTTTTCTGATCGGGAGTTATTACACCATTCTTAATTATATCATCAGCATTAACAGCCATTTTGAACCTTTTTGTAGGTAAATAATTGGCATACTCTCCGTTTTG
>JAICMD010000178.1 GCA_025929405.1 Mucilaginibacter sp.
ATACTTTTTACCATCCCCAATCCATCAAAAAAAGCCAATAAAGGGTCAATAAATAAATTTAATGAAGTAGCAAGGCAAAGTAACACCCATGGTTGCTGCCAATCAATAACGATATTTTTATTGTCAAAATGAGCGAAAAAATAGAATCCTCCGAATACTAAAGAAGCGAATAAGAAAATAGAAATAATGCCAAACCATCTAACACAAAACCGCAATAATGATGATAGCCGGGACTTATAATAAATATCTCCCTCATATTTAAAATCAGCGTTTAGCGTTAAGTGCGCTGTTTCGTAAGCTGTATATTGAGTAATTATACCACTAAGGCCAAGTTCAAAAAATATCTGTATAGCTAAGATACTTGCAAACGTATAATAGTACCCTTGTTCGGTTGACGATAAATACCGGGTAACAAAAAAAATAGAGACCAAGCCTCCACCTGCTTGAATTACCCTGCTAAGTATGGTATAAAATATTGCTCCGTCAATACCAAACCTTTCTTTAGCTTTATTTATAAAAGATGTCACTAATAGCCTATATAAGTTTTAATTACATCAAGGATATAATCGTAGTGACTATCATTTAGCCCTGGCCACACCCCCAACCAAAAGGATTGATTCATAATTATATCAGTGTTTGTTAAGTCGCCAACAACCCGATGTTTAATGTTTGTATAAGCAGGCTGACGCAATAAGTTTCCTCCAAAAAGCAAACGAGTGCCTATTTTATTCTCTTCAAGATGTTGCACGAGCATATGACGGTCTGCAGCATCTCCCTCGCGTAATGTAAGTAAAAATCCAAACCATGAAGGATTACTGTTTTCAGTAGCCTTTGGCAGTATGAATAAATCTTCCAATTCTTTCATTCTTTCATACAAAGCCTGGAAGTTTTCACGCCTACGTTGGACAAAGTGATCTACCTTTTTTAACTGAGAGACACCAAAAGCAGCTTGCATATCGGTTACTTTCAGGTTAAATCCAATATGTGAGTAGGTATATTTATGATCATAACCAAATGGTAATGTACCCAATTGCTGAGAAAACCTGCAGCCACATGTGTTATCTTTACCCGGTTCACAATAACAATCGCGCCCCCAATCTCTGAAACTTTCAGCTATCTTAGCTAAAATTGGATTGTTAATAAGTACAGCGCCACCTTCTCCCATAGTAATATGGTGTGCCGGATAAAATGAAAATGTGGAAATGTCGCCGAAAGTACCTGTTTTTTTATCTCTATAAGTAGCACCCAAAGAATCGCAGTCGTCCTCTACTACCCATAAATTATATTTTTTAGCCACACGCATCACTTCATCTAAATTGAAAGGGTTTCCTAAGGAGTGGGCGATCATAATCGCTTTTGTTTTAGGTGAAACAGCAGCTTCAATCAATTCAGCTTTTACGTTATGAGTAGCTATATCAACATCTATAAATACTGGAATTGCACCAAACTGTATTATTGGGTTTACAGTTGTTGGAAATCCGGCTGCTACCGTAATAACCTCATCTCCTGGTTGCAATGCTTTATTGCCTAATTGAGGAGAGGTTAATGTGTAAAAAGCGATGAGATTTGCAGATGATCCTGAATTTACTAGCAATGCTTTGGTGGCACCAAAATACTTCGCGAATTCGTATTCAAATTTATTAGCAAATCTACCCGCTGTAAGCCAACCATCCAATGCAGCGTCTACGCCCATTAAAATATCTTCTTCGTCTAATATTTTACCCGTAACAGGTATATAATTTTCGCCGGCTATAATCTTTTTGCTAACAGCATTTGTTATACGCTGTTGTATATTTTCATTAGTTAAATTATGCATATATATTTTTTACTCAAAATCCTTTGTTTGTAAAATAATGCCTGCTGCTTCACGCAGGTACTTTTGTGAGCCCGAGATAGAGAAAAATTTATCTGGTATTGCAATTCTTTTTATAGCCGGGGCATTATGTAAAATACGGTCATTTAAAAAATCGTTGGTATGCTCTAAAATAGCCGAGCCAAAACCAGCACTCATTTGATGCTCCTCAATGGTAATGATTTTTTTATATTTAGCTAATAAACTTGCTAAAAGGCCTTGATCAATAGGTTTAACGAAAGGAAAGCTATACACAGAAGCATTGATATTATTATGATTAATAAAATCCGCTACGTATTTTAGCATAGCACCTGTAGAAAACACTGCTATTTCAGCACCTTCAACCACTTTTAGTATCTCTCCTAGTTTAATTTCAGTAATGGCATCAGCGGCGTGTACTAAAGGCTCACCAGCTTTCCCTAACCTGATATACATCGGACCATTATATCTTGCCGAAAAAGTTGTGATTGCTTTGGCTTCAACCGGATCACCCGGTACAGCAACAACCATATTGGGTATAGTTCTTAACATCCCCAACTCTTCAGTAGCATGATGCGATGGGCCAAGTGGCCCATAAGCATAACCACCACCAACGGCAATTACTTTTACGTTTAAATTATGGTAACAAATATCATATCTAATTTGTTCCATACATCGCAGAGTAGGGAAATTTGCAATTGAATATATATAAACAAAATATCCTTCAATTGCCAATCCAGCTGCGATACCAGCCATATTTTGTTCTGCAATACCCACGTTTAAAAAACGCTCAGGGAATGCTTCAGCAAAAGGTTCTACCACAGAAAATCCCAGATCTCCTACCAACAGAAAAATCTTGTCGTTTACAGCGGCTTCTTTAATTAACTGATCGATAAAAGCGGTTCTCATTCTGCTACTTGAAATTTTTTAATGCTGTTTCATATTGTTCTTCGTTTGGAGACTTGTAATGCCACAGCAGTTTATTTTCCATATAATCAACTCCTTTGCCTTTGACAGTATGGGCAATAATTACGGTTGGTTGTTTACTATTAGTGTCTAGGGTGGATAATACTAGTTTTATAGCTGTGTGGTTATGACCGTCTATCTCTTTTACATTCCATTTAAAAGCTTCGAATTTTGCCTTTAAAGGTTCAATATCTATTACATCTTTAACAAAACCCAAACTTTGTATTTTATTATAATCAACTATAAGAACAAGGTCATCAAGCTCGTGTTGTGGTGAAATCATAATAGCTTCCCAATTAGAACCTTCATTAAGTTCACCGTCACTAATAAGACATATCGTTTTCCAAGTAGCTTGTTTTCTTTTGGCAGCCATGGCTATACCAACAGCTATGGGCAACGCGTGGCCCAAACTACCCGCTGATATCTCCACGCCGGGTATATAATGGCTGGTGTGCGATAAGAACCGGCTTCCATCATTAGTATATGTATCTAATTCTTCAATCGGGAAGAATCCCTTTATCCCCAAAGTGGCATATAACCCTGTACATGCGTGCCCCTTAGATAATAAGAATCGGTCCCGCTGCTCACTTTTAGGATCCAAAGGATCAATCCGTAGTATATCATTGTATAAAACCGCCAATATATCGGTCATTGATAACGCGCCACCAATATGAGACGCATTAGCTTTAAAAATCAGTTTCAATATCAGCTTCCTGATCTCTAATGCAAATTCAACTGAAGTCTGCTTCATTTGATAATCTCTTCTGAAATAAATAATTAACTAACTGTAACTTAAAACCGTTCTGTAAAAACCTGTTTTTGCCGATACCTGCGGACGCCAGCCCAACACCTTTATCTTTTCTATATTTGGAATTACTTTATTAACCTTTGAAGGAATATATCCTTCAATAAGCTTTTCCTGCCGTACTACTTTCAATTTTTTTTCAGCAAAAAGCGAAACCATCAGATCCGCAAGTTCAAGTACACTTAACTCGTTATCTGGATTACCTATGTTGTATGCTTCTGCATTTGCACCTTCTAATAAAACCTTAAAATAGGCATCTACAGCGTCTGTAATATAACAATAAGCACGCTTGGCAGAACCATCGCTGGTCATTACAATATTTCGATTTGATAAAACATCTGCCACAAAGTCAACAAATACGCGTCCGTCAGCTAAATCCATTCCGGGTCCATAGGTGTGGAATGGACGAATCATTTTGGTATTAACATCAAATTGATGGCTATAAGAAACGCAAAGCGTTTCTCCCATACGTTTGCTTTCAGCATAGCATGACCTTACTACTGCAGGGTCTAAATATCCATAGTCATTTTCGCTAATTGCATTATCACTTAATGGTTGACCATACACTTCTGCAGAGCTGAAATACAACAAGGATTCAGACTTGTTTGTTCTTGCCAATTCAAGTACATTTAAAGTGCCGGTAAGATTTGCATTTAATGTACCAACCGGATCTATGCTATAATATTTAGGACTTGCCTGGCTTGCCGCGTGTACTATAAAATCCACCTTAACTTCTATTAATAAAGGGTCGCAAACATCCTGCTGCAAAAATTCTAACGCAGAATCGTTCAAATGATCTTTAAACCGTTTTTTCGCTTTATTTATATCACGAACTAGTGCAATAATTTTAAGGTTAACGCCCAATTGCTCATGTACTGACAATAATGTTTCTACCATATATGCAGGTAAAAAACCGTTCGCGCCTGTTATCAATATCGTCTTTCCGTCAAACCGCTTCCAATTGATATCTTTTGATAGTATTGTATTGATATCTTGTTTTATAATTTCATTAGATGTCATCAGTATCTTTTAAAAAAATCTAAAATTTGCTGTTTGGTGTAAATGTCAATATTCTCGCGTTCGTTATAGAAAACTTTATACCAATCAATGGTATATTTCACGGCTTCCGAAGCATTCAATTTTGGTGTCCATCCTAATTCGCTTTGCGCTTTGTTAATATCTAATTTTAATAATCCTGCTTCATGCGGTTGCCCCTCTGCCTGATCGATAAGAAAATCGCCAACGCCCCAGCTATCTATGGCTAGCATTAACATTTCCCTTACCGAAAGAGCATCATTAAAATTGGGGCCAAAGTTATATGCCTGCCCATAACGCAATGGGTATCGAGCAAGTTTTGCTCCCAGCAGCAAATAACCAATCAGTGGTTCTAAAACATGCTGCCATGGTCTTACCGCGTTAGGGTTGCGTATCTCTACTTTTTTACCAACTGATAAGGCGCGCACAATATCGGGAACCAATCTGTCTTTTGACCAGTCGCCGCCGCCAATTACGTTGCCTGCCCGAGATACTGCTATACCTTTTTTATGAATTTCATATTGTTCCGGATTAAAAAAACTATTTCTATAACAGTCTATTACAAGTTCAGCGCAGGCTTTGCTTGCGCTATAAGGGTCGTAACCTCCCAGTCTGTCATTTTCCCGATAAGGGTAATGCCATTCATAATTATGATAAATTTTATCTGTAGTAATTAGTACGACGTAACACGGTTTCTCCAGATGTCTAATACCATCAAGTAAGTTGGCGGTACCTATCGCGTTTATCTCAAAAGTTTCGGCTGGTATTTGATAAGATAACCTTACCAGTGGTTGTGCGGCAAGGTGAAAGACAAAGTCGGGTTGAAAATCGGTTATTTCTTTGATCAATTTGTCTCGATCTCTCAAATCTGCAATAATAGAGTTGCACTTGCTATCGCTATCCAGGATATTGTATAAATTCAGACTTTGATTAGAACTAAGCGAGTAGCCTTTTACTTCAGCTCCCAATAGATTAAGTATCTGTAAAAGCCACGAGCCTTTAAAACCTGTGTGTCCAGTTAAAAAAACCTTTTTGCCGCTATATGTGCTTTTTAGTGTTGTTAGCATAACTACCAAATTTTCCAAGGTGCTTTACCTGCGTTCCATATATCATTCAAATCATGCTTATCCTTAAGCGTGTCCATAGGGCGCCAGAAGCCATTGTGCTTGTATGCCGCCATTTGGCCATTGTTGGCAATTTGTTCCATAGGCTGCTGTTCCCACACAGTGGCATCACCATCTTTTATGAAATCAAACACTTCTGGTTCGCAAACAAAAAAACCTCCATTTATCCATGCTCCATCACCTTTAGGCTTTTCCATAAACGAATGAACAGTCATGTCTTCTAATATATTTAATGCCCCAAACCTTCCGGATGGTTGTACAGATGTTACTGTACAATATTTACCATGGCTTTTATGGAAACTAACTAAGGCATTGATGTCAACAGTGCCAACACCATCGCCATAGGTAAACATAAATGACTCATCGCCAATATAAGGCTGAATTCTTTTAATACGGCCACCCGTCATCGTTTCGTTACCTGTGTCTACCAGTGTTATTGTCCAGGGCTCGGCATCAGAATCGTGGACTTTAACTGAATTATTCTTTAAATCGATTGTAATGCTTGATTTATGCAGGAAGTAATTTGAGAAAAATTCCTTAATAACATATCCTTTATAGCCCAAACAAATTACAAAATCATTAAAACCATGAGCCGAGTACATTTTCATGATATGCCATAAAATGGGCATTCCTCCTATCTCAACCATTGGCTTTGGTTTAACAACTGTTTCTTCGGATAATCTAGTGCCAAGGCCGCCAGCAAGTATTACAACTTTCATATTTAATTGATAAATAATTCTACATCTTCTGTTAGGGGGAAACTACAACAGGTTAGGCACTCATTGTGTTGCAGATCTTCTTTTTGAAGCTTCGCTCCAATCATTTTTATCTGCCCTTTTTTAAGAATTGCCCTACACACTTTACAATTTCCGGTTTGGCACGAGTAGGCGAGTTCCAACAAGGCCTCAAGTCCGGCTTCAAGTATGCTTTTGCCTTTAATTACTTCTATTTTTGACACTTGGCCCGCTATATCCAAAACCACATTTCTAGTTACAATATTATCAAATTCAGCAGGATTGCGTTCTGCCTGAAAATCTTCAGAGAAAATTCTGTTATCGTCAACACCGGCATTCCGAATCGCTTCTCTTACCGAATCTTTTAAGCCATTGGGGCCGCAAATGTAGTGCACAGTTTGGCTGATATTTTTTTCGTTTTTCATGACAGCCAACACTTCTTGCGCATCAATTCTTCCTTTAATAATAAGGGGTTCTTCGATTGGCAGATACAGTTGGGTATAAAAATGCCATGTGGAAAAAGAGTTGGTATAAGAGTCTTTTAATTTATTTATTACATCGCCAAAAATTGCACTTTCAGTCGTCCGATTACCATAAACGAGTGTAACATGCTCTACAGTTTTAAAATGCAAACCATATTTTGCTATCGAGATTAAAGGTGTAATACCGCTACCGGC
>JAICMD010000217.1 GCA_025929405.1 Mucilaginibacter sp.
CAATGGTTTCAAACGGGTCAACGCCGTTACCCAGGCGTTTACTCATTTTGTTGCCGTTTTTATCCAACACCAAACCGGTTGATATTACATTTTTAAAGGCGATGCCGTTGTTGCCAACCTCGGCATTTATTTCTTTAATCTCGTTGCTGACTTCGCTCAACATTACCGCTATGGCATGCAGGGTAAAAAACCAGCCACGGGTTTGATCAACACCTTCGGCTATAAAATCAGCCGGATAAGCGTTTTTAAACTCCTGCCTGTTCTCAAACGGGAAATGCCATTGCGCATACGGCATGGAGCCGCTGTCAAACCAAACATCAATCAGGTCAGGCTCACGGTACATGCGCTTCCCGGTTGATGAAGTCAGAATAATATCATCCACATACGGACGGTGCAGGTCGCTCAAATCAAAATCTTTCGGCATAAAACCTGCCGCAACGGATTTGCCTATTTCTATCTGTAACTCTTCAATGGAGCCGATGCAAATTTCCTCACCACCATTCTCCTCGCGCCATATAGGCAGTGGGGTTCCCCAAAAACGTGAACGTGATAAGTTCCAGTCAACCAGATTTTCCAGCCAGTTACCAAAGCGACCCGTACCTGTTGATTCGGGTTTCCAGTTGATGGTTTTGTTTAGGTCCACCATTTTATCCTTAACGGCGGTAGTACGCACAAACCAGCTATCCAGCGGATAGTATAAAATAGGTTCGTCACTGCGCCATGAATGTGGGTAGCTATGTTCGTATTTTTTTACGTCGAAGGCTTTGTTCTCGGTCTTTAATTTTATCGATATCAGCACATCCGTAGGTTTAAAACCTTCGGCAGCGCGCTCTTCGGCAGTGTAATATTCTTCTTTAACGTAACGGCCTGCAAAATCGGTAACCTCCTCAACAAATCGACCCTGTTTATCAACCAGTGGAACATCTTTGCCATTCTCGTCCTTTACCAAAATAGCAGGCACATCGGCTTCTTTAGCTACCCTAAAGTCATCGCCGCCAAAGGTTGGGGCAATATGCACTATGCCGGTACCGTCCTCGGTAGTAACAAAATCACCCGGAATAACGCGGAAAGCTTTTTCTTCCAGTTCGGCGCTGGTTACATAAGGCAATAACTGCTCGTAATGGATGCCTACTAATTGTGCGCCTTTATAGGTGCCTTTTATAGCCCACGGGATAATTTTATCGCCGGGTTTATAATCTTCAAAGCTGGCATTTTCGCCATCAGCTTTAAATAACTTACCCACCAGGTCCTTAGCCAACACAACGGTTATTGGTGTAAAAGTATAAGGGTTAAAGGTGCGTATTTTAACGTAGTCTATCTTTTCGCCAACGGCTAAAGCCGAGTTTGAAGGAAGCGTCCACGGTGTAGTCGTCCATGCTAAAATAAATACATCGGTATCTATCCCCTCAAATAAAAATTCCGAAGCACTGTCTCTTTTAACCTTAAACTGCGCGGTAATGGTAGTGTCCTTCACCATTTTATAGGTACCCGGTTGGTTCAACTCGTGCGAGCTTAGCCCTGTGCCCGATTTTGGCGAATATGGCTGTATGGTATAGCCTTTGTACAGAAAGCCTGCGGTATGTAATTGCTTCAGTATCCACCAAAGCGACTCGATATATTCGTTTTTGTAGGTGATGTACGGATCTTCCAAATCAACCCAGTAACCCATTTTTTCGGTAAGGTCGTTCCAAACATCGGTATAGCGCATTACCTCCTTGCGGCAGGCATCGTTATAATCTTTTACGCTAATTTTTTTGCCGATGTCATCCTTTGTGATGCCCAAAGCTTTTTCAACAGCCAGCTCAATAGGCAGGCCGTGGGTGTCCCAGCCACCTTTACGCTGTACACGGTAACCTTTAAGGGTTTTGTAGCGGCAAAAAATATCCTTAATGGCACGCGCCATTACGTGGTGAATACCGGGCATACCATTTGCACTTGGCGGCCCTTCATAAAAAGTATAGGGGTTATCGGCAGGACGGCTGCTGATGCTTTTTTCGAAGATGTTATTCTTCTGCCAAAACTCCAGTATTTCTTTGCCTGTTTGCGATAAGTTTAACTGTTTATATTCCTTGTACATCAATATTACTCACCTCAATTTTAGAGGCTGCAAAAATATGAAAATTTAAAATGATTTTTCCCATTTGATGGGATGAAAATGAAGCGGATATATTATGCTGAGGTAATAAAGGTTAATAAATTGACCGGTTTGCACCGCCATCAACCGGAATAGTTACCCCGGTTATATAAGCAGCCTGCTCTGAAGCTAAAAATGCTACTACTGCGGCGGTTTCTTCGGGCTTTCCAATACGCTTTAACGGAATGTTTTCGGCACGTTTCTTTAATGCTTCTTCCGGGTCAACGCCCGGCGGTACTGTTTTGGTGATCCGCTCGGTTAGCATAGTGCCAGGGGCAACATTGTTTACGGTGATGTTGTAGGACGCAAATTCATCAGCCATCATTTTAGCCATACCTACTACCCCCATACGCATACTGGTTGATAGTACCGAAGTAGCTAAAACTGATTTTACCGAAACGCTGATTAAATTAATAATGCGCCCGCCATTGCTTTTTTGCAGATAAGGCAACGCTAAACGGCTTGCCCTTGCTACGCTCATCAAATTTAAATTGAAGGCGTTTTGCCAGGCGGCATCATCAAAATTTTCAAATTTATCAAAAGGGGGTCCGCCGGCATTATTTACCAAAATATCAATACCGCCAAATATTGCCGCGGCTTTTTGTATAAAACTTTCAATTTGCTGCAGGTTAGTTACATCAACCTGTATGGCAACTACTTCGTTACCGGTTAACTGTTTAATTTCAACGGCAGTTTTGGTAAGCTCTGCTTCATTGCGCGAACCGATGATCACTTTTGCGCCTTCGGCGGATAGTGTTGTAGCAATAGCCCTGCCCAGTCCTTTGCTGGCTGCAAGGACTACTGCTATTTTATTATTGAGTTTTAGATCCATAATTGTTGCTAAGATAACTTATCTGCAACAGGGTTTGTTTAAATTATTCGCAACGATGAGGCATGTCATGGCGTTTCATCTTTTTAATTAAATTTGATGGATGAAAAAATTTTTCCGCGGTTTCGGTTATGCCTTTAACGGCATCGCGCATGCAGCAAAAACGCAACTTAATTTCCGCGTAGAGTTGGTAACGGCCGCGTTATCTGTGTGCCTGGGTTTTGCCCTGCATATTTCAGCTAATGAATGGCAATGGGTAATGTTAAACATAACACTGGTATTAATGGCCGAGTTACTTAATACCGCCGTTGAGTTTTTAACCGACTTAGTATCACCCGGATACAATGAGTTAGCTGGTCGGGTTAAAGATGTAAGTGCAGGGGCAGTTCTTGTTTCCTGTTTTTTTGCGCTGATAAGTGGCAGCATAATTTTTTTACCTAAGCTAATAGCGTTGATATAACATGCTGCATAAAACCAGGGGCATAGTTTTTAAAACTACCGACTATGGCGAAAACAGCGTTATTGTACAGGTTTTTACCGAAAAATTCGGGTTGCAATCGTACCTCATTAACGGCGTAAAAAAGCCGAAGGCCAAAATAAGCCGTAATATGCTGCAGCCACTGCATCTGCTGGACATGGTTGTTTATCATAAAGCTAATGGCTCGATACAACGCATAGCCGAATTAAAGGTTGCTCCGTTACTGCAAACTATACCTTACGATGTGATAAAAAGCAGCATAGCTATTTTTTTGAATGAGGTACTTTATAAGGCTGTTAAGCAGCAAACTGCCGATGAGCATTTATTTGATTTTGTATTTAATTCGATTGAATGGCTGGATCATCAAACAGAGGGCTTAGTTAACTTCCACCTGTTTTTTTTATTGCGATTAACGCGATACCTGGGATTTTACCCGGATAAATATCCTGCCGTAGGCGATGCTGAGTTTTTTGATATGAAGAACGGTACATTTACCCCGTATAAACCTGCCACGCTTTATCTATCGCCGCCGCATACACAAAACTTTAACAGGCTTTTAACAAGCAGTTTTGAAACACTGCCCGACTTAAAGTTGGCTAATGATGAAAGGCGCTTTTTGCTTTATAAAATACTTGAATATTATACCTTGCATGTTGAGGGATTTGGCAACATACGCTCGCACGAGGTACTGGAAGAAGTATTGAGTTAGGGTAAGATTTACGAAGTTTTTAAAACTTCGTAAATCTATATTGTCTTTAAGCGTTTGGGCCAAATATATGTTTCTTAATAAAATCAATGCTTGATTGCGGCAGGCTTGTGCCATCAGTTTGTGTAACCGAGCCATCAGCATTTACTTTTAGTGTTGCATTCATATTATTATCCAGGTGAACCTGTAGTATATCATGGTCCTTTATTACATGGCAGGTTATTTCGCGCTCGGCGTATGATATTTTAAATTCGTATTTCCCGTCTTTTTCTGCAGGTGTTTTATCTTGAGTTTCAATCATGGCTTAGTAGTTTATTTAATAACACCATAGCTGCACGTATGTTTAGAGTTTGGAAAAATAAAGCTGCAAATAACAAAGGAGGCTTGCGGCCTCCTTTGATAATTAACTGACTTATTATTTACCATAAAGAACAATTGGTTAGTTTCGATAGATAACAGTTATTCAAATATAAAATCTATGGGATTGACGGGCTATTTTTTAACATATCGATTTTTAAACACCCTGATGTTAATAACTATTTAAGGATTAAGGGTATAGCGTACCGAAAAGCGCAGATAGGGATATTTCTTGGTATCCTCCGGACGGTCGGCATAATGCCCCTTTAAAAAGAAGTACCCAGACTCGGCTGCTAACGATATATCATTCACAAAGCGGTAGCTAATTTCGTTGGTTATGGCATGCAAAAAGTAATGGGATGAATTGCCATTAATGGTTTTTACCCAACCGCCACGATAGTTAATACTGTAGAAGAATTTGTTATCAAGGTTTAACCCGGCGCTTCCATCAACGCTTGCTCCTGGGCCATAATCATAATTGCGGCCATGATATAAATATTGGCTTGGTATTGCAGCTAACAATATGCCGCCTGCACTTAATGCGGTATTTAACTGGAGCTTATTAATAGGTTCCATTTTTGAGTAAAGATTGATCTTTACGCTTTGCCCCCCATAAAAAAAAGCTGAATTATGTATATAATCATAATTGGCCGATAGGATGGCCAGATGCTGAAAGCGCCCGTTTGAACGTATGGGCCAACCGGCTAATGAACCATAAACGCTAAGTGTATTTACTACTGTGCTGTCGTCTTTACCAATCTCGGTAACGATAGAGATATTACTGAATGGCTTCCGGTAATCCTGGTAAGGCGAACCATATAGCAACCTTGCCCGGCCATACCAGCCAAAGTGCCCGTCGTGCAGTGGGCTGGCATTACCTACACTAAATTTGCGCAGTCCCACATCAAACTCGGCAGTGATTTTTGAAGAGTCGCGGTCGGCGGGGCTGTAATTATATTTGTTCCATTTGCCGTCCATCAGGCGGTTTAGGCCATTCATGGGGTTAATCAGCAAACCAAAAATTTCGGTTACCACATGTTTTGCACCTCGCTGTTTATTGTTATTTACAATTTTGTTGGCCAGGCGGTAGGTCATTTCGCCCAACACAATGCCGCCAAAACTGGTATTAATAAAGTCATTAGGTGCAGGTGCCTGGTTTTCGGCAAAAGTTTCCCAAAGATAGCTGCCAACAATAGCCGCAGGAACGGCCTGCCAAAAGTTATATCCGTTGGTACGATAAGCGCTAAAAAACAAACTGCCATGGTAAGGATGGCCAAACTGATTGGTTTGAAAATTATCATTATCCCATTGCCAGCTTGATGGTTTAATATTATGCCCTACGGTATTCCATGATATATGGGTATAATCAACCTTGCGCAAATTATTATCAATTACCCAAGGGGTAAGTTCGGCGCCAATAAACTCAATTATAGCACGGCCGTGCCTTTTTTGATTTTCGTTTATA
>JAICMD010000268.1 GCA_025929405.1 Mucilaginibacter sp.
CCCGGCGACATTGCCGCAGTTGGAATTGCATACCAAATGCATGGCCTGGTTTTGGTTGATAAGGACCAAAAGTTACTGCGCGACAGCATAATTTGGTGCGATAGCCGCGCCGTTGAAATTGGCGACAAGGCTTTTGATGCCATCGGTCATGAAAAATGTTTGGCGCACTTGCTAAACTCACCAGGCAACTTCACTGCATCAAAACTGGCCTGGGTAAAAGCCAACGAACCCAAAATTTACGAACAGATATATAAGGTAATGCTTCCGGGCGATTATATCGGCATGAAGCTTACCGGCGAAATTACCACATCGGTATCTTCATTATCAGAAGGTGTATTTTTTGATTTCATCAACAATGAGTTATCAAAAGATATACTGAACTATTACGGCTTCAATAAGGATATGTTCCCTGAAATAAGGCCGGTATTTTCTGATCATGGTAAACTAACTGCATCAATAGCCAGTAAGTTAGGATTATCAGCCGGTATCCCTGTATCATACAAAGCAGGCGACCAACCTAATAATGCATTATCATTAAATGTTTTAAACCCAGGCGAAGTTGCAGCTACAGCAGGAACTTCTGGCGTTATATATGGGGTAAGTGATCAATTGACTTATGATCCGCAGTCGCGTGTAAACACGTTTGCGCACGTAAACTACACCGAACAGCAAAAAAGCATGGGTGTATTATTGTGCATAAACGGTACAGGCAGCCTTTACCGCTGGACAAAAAACCTGTTCGGCGCAGGCGAAACCTATGTGCAAATGAACGATGAGGCCAAACAGGTACCACTGGGCAGCGATGGCCTGCGCATTTTACCTTTTGGCAACGGTGCCGAGCGTATGCTTAACAACAAACTGGTTGGCGTACACATGCAAAATATTGACTTAAACTTACATAGCCGCTCGCATATATACCGTGCCGTACAGGAAGGTATAGCCTGCGCATTCCGCTATGGTTTGGATATAATGCGCGAAAACAAAATGAACCCTACTGTTATACGTGCAGGTAGGGCCAACTTATTTTTAAGCGACCTTTTTGCCCAATCATTTGTTAACATGACAGGTATTCCTGTTGAATTGTATAAGAATGATGGCAGCGTGGGTGCAGCCTTAGGCGCCGGTATTGGTTCAAAAATATATGGATCGCCCTCAGACGCGTTTAAAAACATGCATCCTATACAATTAATAGAACCTAATGGCGACGAAGTTGAACCTATTTACCAGGAGTGGAAAGGTTTACTTGAACGACAATTACAAGCAACAAACTAACTTAATAAATAACAACAAAATTTAATAACTAAATAAATATTATGGCAAGTATAGTAACAGGCGAAAAAGAATTTTTTAAAGGTATCGGCCAGATCAAATACGAAGGTCAGGGGTCAGATAATCCGTTAGCTTTTCGCTGGTATGATGAGAATAAAGTAGTAGCGGGAAAAACCATGAAAGAGCACTTTAAATTTGCAGGTGCTTACTGGCATTCATTTGTAGGTAACGGTGCCGATCCGTTTGGTGGCGCAACCCACATCTTCCCATGGGATCAAAAAAGCGATTCAGTTGAGCGCGCTAAGGATAAAATGGACGCTGCGTTTGAGTTTTTAACCAAACTAAACTTACCATACTACTGCTTCCATGATGTTGATGTGGTTGACTACACCAACGATATTAATGAAAACGACCGCCGTTTGCAAGCGTTGGTTGAGTACGCTAAACAAAAACAAGCTCAAAGTGGTGTTAAATTGTTATGGGGTACTGCTAACCTGTTCTCGCACGCACGTTATATGAACGGTGCATCAACTAATCCTGATTTCCATGTATTAACACATGGTGCTGCACAGGTTAAAGCTGCTTTAGATGCAACCATTGCTTTAGGTGGCGAAAACTACGTATTCTGGGGCGGCCGCGAAGGTTATATGACCTTATTAAACACCGATATGAAACGCGAGCAGGAGCATTTTGCCAAGTTTTTACACGCTGCTAAAGATTACGCACGTGCACAAGGCTTTAAAGGCACCTTCTTTATCGAGCCAAAACCATGCGAGCCAACCAAACACCAGTATGATTATGATGCTGCTACTGTTTATGGCTTCCTGCAAAAACATGGCTTGTTAAATGATTTTAAATTGAACCTTGAAGTTAACCACGCTACATTAGCAGGCCATACCTTTACGCATGAGTTACAGGTAGCTGCTGATTGCGGTATGTTAGGCTCTATAGATGCTAACCGTGGCGATTACCAAAACGGCTGGGATACTGATCAGTTCCCTAACGATATCAATGAAATTACCGAAGCTATGTTGATCATCCTGCAGGCAGGTGGCTTGCAAGGCGGTGGTGTAAACTTTGATGCCAAGATCCGTCGTAACTCTACTGACCCTGCTGATTTGTTTTATGCACACATCGGCGGTATGGATATTTTTGCAAGAGCCTTGATCACTGCTGATAACATCCTGCAAAAATCAGAATACAAAAAAATACGTGCCGAGCGTTATGCTTCTTATGATAGCGGCAAAGGAAAAGAGTTTGAAGAAGGTAAACTATCGTTAGAAGACCTTAGAGCTTACGCTATTGAGAACGGCGAGCCTAAAACTATAAGCGGCAGACAAGAATATCTTGAAAACTTGATAAACCGGTATATATAGTTTATAATTGTTTAATCAACTAATAAACCTAAATATATGAAAGAATTATCTAGCGGCGATTACATCATATTCCTGGTGTATTTTATTATCGTTGCGTCTTATGGTCTGTGGGTATATCGTCGTAAAAAAATAGTAGGCGTATCTTCCTCAAAAGACTACTTTTTGGCCGAAGGGTCATTAACCTGGTGGGCAATTGGTGCATCACTTATCGCGTCAAATATATCTGCAGAGCAATTTGTGGCCATGAGCGGTAACGGTTTTACTATGGGCCTTGCTATATCAACTTACGAGTGGATGGCTGCTTTAACTTTGGTTATAGTAGCGGTATTCTTTATACCTGTGTATCTTAAAAATAAGATATTTACCATGCCGCAGTTCCTGCACCAACGCTACAATAGCACAGTGGCTATGATAATGGCAGTGTTTTGGTTATTGTTATATGTAATAGTTAATTTAACATCTATCCTTTATTTAGGTGCTATTGCTGTTCATGGCATTTCAGGTATCGATTTTAAGATATGTATAGCATTGCTTGCAATATTCTCAATTATTATTACCCTCGGTGGTATGAAGGTAATTGGTTTTACCGATGTTATCCAGGTATTCTTCCTGATATTGGGCGGTTTGGTAACTACTTACATAGCTGTTAACAAAGTAGCCGATCATTACGGTACAACTGGTATTGCTAATGGCCTATCAGCTATGTATACTCACTTTAACGATCACTTCCACATGATACTTAAAAGAGATAACCCAAGCTACGGCGATGTACCGGGGTTAACCATGTTATTAGGCGGTATGTGGATTGTAAATCTTAACTATTGGGGTTGTAACCAGTACATTACTCAACGTGCTCTTGGTGCCGATTTAAAAACTGCCCGTGGTGGTATATTATTTGCAGCTTTTCTAAAATTATTAATGCCTGTAATTGTTGTATTACCGGGCATAGCAGCTTATGTGTTGTTTAAAGAAAACGTATTTGATGTAACCAGCCATGGCAGCATAGTTGAAAACCACGACAATGCTTACCCGGTATTGTTAAACCTATTACCTTCTGGTTTTAAAGGTTTGGCATTTGCAGCTTTAACTGCTGCTGTTGTAGCATCGTTAGCTGGTAAAGCAAACAGTATTGCTACCATATTTACGCTGGATATCTACAAAAAGAAGATAAATCCTGAAGCTACTGAGAAAAACCTGGTAACTGTAGGTAAAATTACTGTAGTGGTAGCCATGATAATCGGCGTTATCATTTCACCATTTTTAGGTATTGATAAAAAAGGCGGTTTCCAATTTATACAGGAATATACAGGTTTTGTATCGCCGGGTATATTTGCCATGTTTGTTTTGGGTTTCTTCTGGAAAAAAGCATCTTCAAATGCAGCTTTATTTGCTACTGTAGGTGGCTTTGCTTTCTCCGTATTATTTAAATTTTTACCAACCTTTTGTGATCTTCATTTCCTGGCTTCAACAGGTTTTTCTTATAAAAATGCCGATAGCGGTTTATGGGAAATACCATTCCTTGACCGTATGGGTTTTGTGTTTGTGATCTGTATAATCGGTATGGTTATTATTAGTTTAATGGATGCTGCCAGAGGCAAGAAAACTCAAGGTTTAGAAGTTGATTCATCAATGTTTAAAACCACTAACGGCTTTGCTGTTGGTGCACTTATCATCATTGGCATATTAACGGCACTTTATACAGCATTTTATTAATAGCAACTATAAGTTATTTAACAAAAACGTCCCGGCAAAATTGCCGGGGCGTTTTTGTTTTTGATTATTATACTTAATATTGTAATCGATTA
>JAICMD010000145.1 GCA_025929405.1 Mucilaginibacter sp.
ATACTTTTTAGTACTAACGGTATTGGTTGGCGGGTTGTTGAGCAGTTGTAGCAAAAGGGGCGATAGAGGCGAAGTTTTAGGTGTATCGGCAAAGTCATTCAGGGCCGAAGTACCTTACGGTATGGTTTATATCCCTAGTGGCTCGTTTTTAATGGGCCAAACGGACCAGGATATCACTTTTGCGCAAATTTCGCAAACCAAGCAGGTTACTATACCTGCATTTTTTATGGATCAAACCGAAATAACCAACAGCCAGTACAGGCAGTTTGTTAACTGGGTGCGCGACTCGATAGCGATAGGTTATTTAAACGATCAGAAATATTATATAACCCCTAAAGGAGCCCCTGCAAATAGTAACAACAAAAAATATATTAACTGGGATTATGTAAGAAGGTACCCGGTATTTAGAGGTGCAAAAAAGGGTCAGCCTGATAATAGCTCAAAGCTAAATAATATGTTTTATCAGGGTGATGACCGTATACTTGACCGCAATGAGCTGGATGTGCGTCAATTAAAATATAGCTACGCTATACCTGATTATCGGGCCGCTGCCAACAATGGCGATAAAAACAAAAAACGTTCAGACTTTATTTTACGCGATACCACACCGGTTTATCCCGATACACTGGTTTGGTTGCGGGATTTTTCATACGCGGCCAATGAGCCGATGGTTGAGGGATATTTTTCACACCCTTCATACCGTAATTATCCGGTAGTTGGTGTAACCTGGCGCCAGGCACGGGCTTTTAATATATGGCGAAGCCGTTATAATGAGGCTTACCAGGATAAGCGTCATTTGCCACACAGATCACTTTATGAATTGCCAACCGAAGAAGAATTTGAATACGCTGCACGCGGTGGCAGGATAGGTGCTGATTACCCATGGGGAGGGCCTTATATTAAAAATGCCAAAGGCTGCCTGCTGGCTAACTTTAAACCGGGCCGCGGCAACTATTCTGACGACGGCGGTACCTATACTGTTAATGTAAGGTCATACTTTCCTAATGATTTTGGCTTGTACAATATGTCTGGAAACGTAGCCGAGTGGACCAATTCGTCCTTTGACCCATCAGCATCAACCTTCGTTAACGACCTTTCGCCAACCTTTAATTATGAGGCAAAAGCAAATGATAAGGAAGTGCTGAAACGTAAGGTAGTTCGTGGCGGATCATGGAAAGATATCGGTTATTTTCTTCAAAATTCATCGCGTACTTACGAGTACCAGGATACTGCAAAATCATACATTGGTTTCAGAAGCGTTACCCATTTCCAGGGGCGCGATTTGAGAGACAAACGTTAAATACACTATCTATCTATAAACTTAAAAATCAAAATTACACATTAACATGGCCGGCAAAAAAAAATTCAAAGTTGAAATAGGCAACATTGTTTCATGGGGCGCAACAGTAGTTATTATAGGTTTACTGTTTAAAATACAACACTGGCCTTATGGTACTATATTTATAACCATTGGTTTAGGAGCAGAAGCTATATTATTTTTAATATTAGGTTTTCAGCCTCAGCCACATGAAGTTGACTGGACACGTATTTATCCTGAATTGGCTGAAGATTATACCGGCGAATTTGCAAAGGCAAGCCCCAGAGCAGTTAGCGCAGGCGATAGTTTCTCAAATACAGCAGCTTTAGATAAAATGCTGGCTGATGCTAAAATTGGCCCTGAATTAATAGGCAGCCTGGGCGAAGGTTTAAGAACTTTTGGTGATAAGGTAAATGCCATATCAAAAGTAACTGATGCCGGCGAAGCTACTATTGCATTTACTCAAAAAGTAAAAGAAGCCACAGCAAGTTATGATAACCTGAGCAATGCTTTTGAAAGGGCGTCATCAAGTTTAGCCGAAATGGCCAATTCAAACGTTGATTCAAAAGCGTACCATGATCAGGTAACCAGTTTGGCTAAAAATCTTTCGGCTCTTAATGCTGTTTACGAGTTGGAACTGCAGGATTCAAGCGCGCATTTAAAATCGATGAATAAATTTTATCAGAACTTAGCGTCTACCATGAATAACTTTAATGAATCGTTAGAAGATTCAAAACAGTTTAAAGATGAAGTGGGCCGTTTAGCTAAGAACTTATCATCATTAAATGCTATTTATGGTAATATGCTTACCGCAATGAACCAGCCGCGTACCTGATACAGGTAAAAGTAAATTGATAGTTTGATAATTTAAACACATAATATTATAGCACATGGCTGGAGGTAGAGAAACCCCAAGGCAACGAATGATAGGTATTTTATACCTGGTACTTTTAGGTTTAATTGCATTGGATGTACCTGAAAGTTTGCTGGACGCATTTAAAAACATTGGCGATAGTTTAACCGCGTCAAAAACCAACGTGCAAATAGGTATTGACAATACTTTTACCGCTTTTGAAAAAACAAAACTAAAAGAACAGCCCGAAAGAGCTAAGCCTATTTATGACAGGGCTAAACAAGCCAGCAAATTGGCTAATGATTTAAATACATACGTTGAAACGCTTAAAAAAACTTTAGTTGATGAAAGCGGTGGTTTTGATGCTAGTACCAATGACTATAAAGGCCGTGAAAACTTAGATGCATCTGTTGACCTGATGGTAGACCGTAGAAAAAACGCCTACGAATTGCATAAAAGAATTGATGACACCCGTAAAAAGTTATTGGCGCTGTTAGATGAAAGGGAGCGCGTAGGCGTTAACTTATCATTAGCCGCTGTTGCGCCCAAGCATAAAGCAGGTTTTCCTAAAAAAGACTGGGAGCAGGCAAATTTTGGTGAAGGCATACCAATGGGTGCTGCTATGACAGCCTTAACTAAAATACAGGCTGATACTAAAAATGCAGAGAACGAAATTGTTAAAAAAATATTAGGCGAAGTGGATCAAGCGGTAGTAAACCTTGACCAGTTTTCGGCAGTGGCAGTTGCACCAACCAGTTATGTATTAGTTGGGCAGCCTTATACTGCAGATGTATTTCTTACCGCTTCTGATTCTAAATCATCGCCCGAAATTACTGTTGACGGCAGCAGATTAGCAGTTGAGGGAGGCAGGGGTAAATATACCGGTAATACCGGCAGCGAAGGTATGCATACCTGGATAGGTACCATTAAAGTAAAACAAACAGATGGTACAATTAAAACCTATACAACTCAACCACAAACTTACCAGGTAGCCAAGCCATCGGCAGTGGTATCGCCTGATAAGATGCTGGTATTGTATATTGGTTTACCAAACCCGGTATCTATATCGGCTCCGGGTATCCCTAAAGAAAAATTAAAAATTAGTATAAGCGGCGGCGGTTCAATTAGTGGTTCTGCCGGCCATTATGTGGCTAACGTTAGCACCCCGGGTACAGCAATGATTACAGTATCAGGCGATATTGGGAGCAAAACCATGGTATTAGGCTCAACCGAGTTCCGTGTAAAACGTATTCCTGATCCTAAAGCGCAATTTGCCGGTAAATCAGGCGGAACAACCAGTGCTGCCAATATTAGAGGCCAGGATGCTGTATTTGCCAAATTGGAAAATTTTGAGTTTGATGCCAAGTTTAATGTAACACGTTTTGGCTTATTAATTATTAAACCACGCCAGGATCCTATTAGTTTAAGCGGCTCGGGCAGCACATTAACTGCCCAGATGCATCAGGCATTAAATACTATTACAGCGGGTGCAACAGTGGTATTTAAAGATATTATTGCGGTAGGGCCTGATGGTTCGCAACGTGGCCTTGACCCCATTGTTTTAACCGCACAGTAAGGAGAGGGAATATGAAAAAGAAATTATTATTAGTTGTGCTTTGCTTATTAAGTGTAAGTGTTTTTGCACAAAAAGCTAAAAAGAAAGTTACCACTGCCAAAAAGCCGGCTAAGCAAACAAGTGCAATAGCTAAAGCCGATTCGGTTAAGCAACCGGTAGCAACAGTTGCCAAGCCCACTGCTGCTAAACCTGTAGTGCCTGCCAAACCGTTTGACAGGCCCGTTGATGGTTACTACAAAAAGACCGATGTGCTTAATGCGCGGATTACGCAATATGCCAATTTGCGCGAGGCTGATGTGGTAATGTCAAAACGTATATGGCGCGAAATTGATATTCGCGAAAAGATGAATACCTATATGGGATCGCCAAAGGCGAGACTGATAGATATTTTGATGAAAGCTATAGCCGATGGCGAATTAACGGCCTATGATGCTACTGCAAATCCTGACAAGGATGACCCCAATGGCGACAGCTTTTCGACACCGCTGACACCCGAGCAGGCATTGGGTAAAATGGCGGATAGCACTTCAGTTGATAAATTTGATAAAAACGGCGATAAAATAGGCTCGACGATGGTAGCGGGTACACTTGTAGCTGATAGTATTGTAAAATTCCGTATTAAAGAGGATTGGATATTTGATAAACAACGCTCGGTTTATGAACCGCGCATTATTGGAATAGCGCCCATGATCAAACAAAAAGTATCAGGCGTGAATTTAAATGTTGATTATCAGCCTGCATTTTGGATATATTTCCCTGCCGCCCGCCCAATATTGGTCACTAAGGAAGTTTTTTCCGGTAAAAACGATGCAACCGGTCTAAGTTATGATGATGTGTTTTTAAAGCGCCTGTTTACCAGCTATATTGTCAAAGAATCAAATGCCAAGGACGAACGTATAAAAGATTACGCTGACGGTATTGACCGTCTGTATGAGTCAGAACGCATTAAAAAGGAATTAAGAGATTGGGAACTTAATTTATGGCAGTATTAACAATTGGATTGATCGTTTAAGATCAATATTAAAATAAAGAGAAAGCCTTTGCAGTTGCAAAGGCTTTCTCTTTTATGCTCATTGTCATTCTGAGCGATAGCGAAAAATCTTATTCAATTGATAGGTAATCAATCGTTCAATTGCATAGTGTATAAGATGCTTCATTCCTTAGCATGACAAAGGGGGTAAGGGAGTAATGTTTTTGAATTTTTAATTTTGACTTTCTGCAAAGTACGCCATTATCGCTTTAGCCTGTTTAGTATTTACCACTTCCATCAAAGTATCTTCGCTGGCCTCACGTATCTTTTTTACCGATTTAAAATATTTCAGCAGTTTTTCGGCGGTGGTTTTACCAATGCCTTCAATCAGTTCCAATTCGGTGGCCAAAGTACCTTTATCCCTTTTTTTACGATGAAAGGTTATACCGAAACGATGCGCTTCATCGCGCAGATGCTGTATAACCTTTAAGGTTTCCGATCGTTTATCTAAATACAGTGGGTATTGGTCGCCAGGGTAATATAATTCTTCCAGCCTTTTGGCAATACCTATAACAGTAACCTGCTTATCAATGCCCAATAGTTTTAAACTTTTCATAGCTGCAGAGAGTTGCCCCTTGCCGCCGTCAATCAAAATCAAATGTGGCAAGCCTGTATCTTCATCCAGCACACGGCGGTAACGGCGCAGTACGGCTTCTTCCATAGTAGCAAAGTCATTGGGGCCTTCAACCGTTTTAACATTAAAGTGGCGATAGTCTTTTTTTGAGGGTTTACCATCCCTGAATACTACTATGGCCGATACCGGGTATTTGCCCTGAAAGTTTGAGTTATCAAAACATTCAATATGACGCGGCAATTGGTTCATCCGCAGGTCCTTCATCATCTGGGTTAGCAGGCGTTCCGTTTTAACTTCAGGGTTCAGTTTTTCGTACTGGTCAATACGCTCTTTTTTAAAGAACTGTACATTTTTTTGCGAAAGGTCAAGCAGCTTTCTTTTTTCACCTAATTTGGGCACTGTAAATTTAATAGAGCCTGCATCTTCAAGGTCTATCTTAAAGGGTACAATTACTTCTTTTGAATGGCTGTTATACCTGCTCCTGAACTCGGATATAGCTAATGTTAACAACTCTTCATCGCTTTCATCCAGGCGTTTTTTAAGCTCAATAGTTTGCGTTTGGATGATGGTGCCGTTCATTACCTTTAAAAAGTTAACAAAGGCATATTTTTCTTCGGATGCAATACTAAAAACATCCACATCAGTAATAGATGAGTTAACCACCGTGGATTTGCTTTGGTAATTTTCCAGCAAATCAAACTTACGCTTTAAACGGTGAGCATACTCATAGTTCATATTGGCTATGGCATTATCCAACTCGGTCTTCATCTTGCGTAGTACTGCACCAATTTTTCCGTTTAAAATATCCTTTATTTCTTCGATATTGCTATCGTAATCATCTTCGGTCTGGTAATTTTGACAAGGGCCTTTACAGTTGCCTAACTGATACTCCAGGCAAACTTTAAACTTACCTGCGTCAATATTGGCAGGAGTAAGTGCCAGATTGCAGGTACGTAAGGGATAAGTTTCCTTTATCAAACCTAAAATAGCATGCATCATGCTTACTGATGCGTAGGGGCCGAGGTATTTTGAACCATCCTTTATAATACGGCGTGTCCAGAATATGCGGGGATAATGCTCATTTTTGATGATAATCCAGGGGTAGGTTTTATCATCCTTCAGCATTACGTTATAACGTGGCTGATGTTTTTTTATCAGGCTGTTTTCCAACAGCCAGGCATCAATCTCGGTATCAACAATAGTAAAGGTTATGTTGTGTATTTTTGATACGAGTACACGCGTTTTAGCATTTACATTGAGATCTTTATTAAAATAGGAGCCAACGCGGTTACGCAGATCCTTGGCCTTACCGATATAGATCAGCTCGTTCGCCTCATCCCAATACTGATAAACCCCCGGTTTATGGGGAATGTCTTTTAACGCTATCCTGTAATCAAACTTGCTCATTTGTTATTCATTGGTCACTGTCATTAGTCATTGGATGTTTCAACAAAACTAATGACCAATGACTAATGACCAATAAACAAATTAAAAACTCAGCCTCTTCTCCACATCATTAGTAGCCTTTTGCGGCGAACTACCGCTGCCGCTGTAAGCATTACAATCCAGCGTTACGGTAAGCGGTTGTTTGGGAGGTTCAAAGTCAATGTTCTTTTTAATACCTAATGATGGGTCGGCATATACCGATTTCATGTATTCGGCAAATATAGGTAACGCGGTATTGGCACCTTCTCCAAAACGTGTTGATCTGAAGTGTACGGCTCTGTTTTCAAACCCTGTCCAAACGCCGGTTACCAGTTGGGGGGTTATGCCCACAAACCAACCGTCCGATTGATTATCAGTAGTGCCTGTTTTGCCACCCATTGGGTTAGTGAAATTATATTTCCAGCGTAACCTGTTACCTGTAGCTCCGGTAATATCAACCACGCCTTTAAGCATATAGGTCATTACATAAGCGGTTTGCTCAGTAAGGGCCTGTACTACTTTAGGCTGATGATCTGAATAAAGCACATTGCCGTTTTTATCTTCAATACGTAATAAATAGGTGGGCTCTGTCCATAAACCATGATTTACAAATGCACTGTAAGCAGCAGTCATTTCCATAACTGATGCATCAAAAGTACCCAGGCAAATTGATGGTACAGAAGGAACATCTCCGGATATGCCCAATTTTTTAATTAATTCAACTACCGGTACTGGAGTAATTTCCTTCATTATATGTGCCGTTATCCAGTTTTGAGAAAATGCCAAAGCTTCTCTCAAGGTTAATAAGCCGGGTTTTGTTTCGCTGGGGTCTGATTTTGGACACCAAGGAGGGCTGCCCGGTGTATATATCGTATCAGGCACGTTTTCTTCACGCTGGCATGGTGAATAGGCATCTTCAATTGCCCTGGCATAAGTAAATGATTTAGCAGTTGACCCTACCTGTCTTTTACCTACTTTAACCTGGTCATATTTAAAATGTTCAAAGTTAATGCCTCCTACCCAGGCTTTAACATAACCGGTTTTAGGGTCCATGCTCATCATAGCATTACGTAACAATAATTGGCAATAGGCTATTGAGTCGATAGGCTTCCAAACTACTGTGCTGTCACCTTTCCAGGTAAATATTTCCAAAGTATCAGGTGTGTTAAAATTTTGTCTTATTTCATCATCGGTTTTATCCTGTAATTTCAGTGCGCGGTAACGGTCAGAGTTCTTCATGCCGTTTTCTATAAGCATTTTAAATTCCGGGATAGTCTTCCACATGCTAACGCCCTTAATGGTACCATTAAATAATACCTGCAATTTTTGCATATAGTTACGTTGTGCCTCTTCGGCATACGTTTGCATCTGGTAATTTATGGTAGTATAAATTTTTAAGCCATCACGGTCAAGATCATAAGGCGTACCATCAGATTTTTGAATACCTTGTTCACTAAATAAAGTACTTAACTCTTTTCTTAATTCTGTTCTGAAATAAGGTGCAGGGCCATCATAATGATTGGTTGGATGGTAATTAAGCCCAAGCGGCTTAGCCTGGTATTCTTTTGC
>JAICMD010000116.1 GCA_025929405.1 Mucilaginibacter sp.
TACAACCATTTTAGGTGGCTACTATATCAAAATTTTCACTTATAATAATAAAAGCCGATACTTAGTACCGGCTTTTATTAAATTAACTACATGATGTCGGGCTTCCATTATAAAAGCTGCACGAGTCGCCACCTAACATGAGGTTGCAGTTCATAGTTTCACCAGGCCCACAGTTGTCTATTGACCAACTATAGAGATTATAGGCGGCACCACAACAACTTGAACTTTTTGTTAATGCTATGGCACTAGTGCTTTGACAAACACAGCCATAATCATCAGGGTCATACCCGCCCTTAATAGTTTTCATTTGTGTTTTGGATAATTCTTTACCATCCAGTTTAATCTTCAATTTCTTCATTTTACTAAGGTTTATATTGCCGCTCTTTGTATTGGGTTTGGCTATTCCCTATCCCTTTTACCGAAGTTGGGATTCTTCATTGCTGCCAACAATATTTTATTTTATATAATAGTTAATATATAAGGTAATAGTCACATAATCAAGTCTATACTAAGCTATAATTTAATTATTATATAAACAAATATTTTCTTGTTAATTTAAAATAAATGTAAAGGCCAACAAAAAAGCCCATTACAATTAGTAATGGGCTTATATAACAGTTTTAAATATTTAAATATGTATTGGCCTGTTCTCGGTAGCGGCCAAGCAGGCTTCGCGAATGGCTTCGGTATAGGTTGGGTGCGCGTGGCTCATACGTGATATATCTTCGGCGCTTGCACGGTACTCCATTGCTACAACGGCTTCTGCAATCATATCCGCAGCACGCGGGCCTATAATGTGTACGCCTAATATCTCGTCAGTTGCGGCATCTGCCAATACTTTAACAAAGCCGTCCATATCCATACTGGCTACAGCCCTACCACTTGCGCGGAACGGAAACGAACCTGTTTTATATTTTATACCGGCTTCTTTTAACTGTTCTTCAGTTTGGCCAACGGCAGCAACTTCGGGCCAGGTATACACTACGCCCGGTATCAGGTTATAATTAATATGCGGTTTCTGGCCTACAATGGTTTCGGCAACAAAAGTACCCTCGTCCTCAGCTTTGTGAGCCAGCATAGCGCCACGTATTACATCGCCAATAGCATACACACCTTTAACGCTGGTTTCCATGTACTCGTCAACAGTAATTTTACGTCCGCGCTCTTCTACGGTAATGCCAATTTTGTCCAAGCCTAAACTAGCTGTATAGGCTACACGGCCAACAGCTACCAGGCAGTAATCGCCTTTAAGTTCTTGTTTCTCACCTTTAGGGTTATCAAAAGTTACGGTAACTTCTTTACCTTTTACGGTAGCGCTGGTAACCTTATGGCCCAGGTAAAACTCCATTCCCTGTTTTTGCAATACTTTTTGCAGCTCCTTGCCTAAGCTTTTATCCATGGTTGGGATTATGCCATCCATATATTCAATTACCGAAACTTTAGCACCCAAACGCGCATATACCGATCCAAGCTCCAAGCCAATAACACCGCCGCCTATCAGTATCAAATGCTTAGGCACCTCTGTTAAGGTTAAAGCCTCGGTTGAGGTGATAATGCGCTTCTTATCAATTTTAATAAATGGCAGGCTTGATGGTTTTGAACCTGTAGCAATAATGATGTTTTTGCCAGTTATCTCCTGTGTGCTGCCGTCTTCTTTAGTAATGATGATAGTGTTTTTATCTTTAAAAGATCCCATGCCCTGATAGCCATCAATCTTATTCTTTTTAAATAAAAAACTTATACCCGCAGTATTTTTTTGCACTACTTCTGCCTTGCGCTTTATCATCTGCCCAAAATCAACCTTTAAGTTGCTTAGCTCAATACCGTGTGTTTTAAAGGTATGCCCCGCGTTATAGTAATGTTCAGACGAATCAAGCAGGGCCTTTGATGGGATACAGCCTACATTTAAACAAGTACCGCCATAAGTAGCATATTTTTCAATACAGGCGGTTTTTAAACCCAATTGGGCACAGCGTATAGCGGCTACATAGCCACCAGGGCCCGAACCGATAACGATAACATCATATTGCATAGTAGTGAATTATTTGGTGTGTAAAGTTAAACATTTCGATAGCCTAAAAAAGCGCATAACCGTCACTTTTTTATGGCGTTGTGTTGATATAACAAGGTTTGCCTTGCGCGCTGCATTATCGTATATTTGATAGTATATGCAAAAAACTAAATTATCTACCCTGTTTTTAGGGGTTTTAATTTTTGTAGCAACAAGTAGTAAAGCGCAACTGCTTACGCCTAAATATAAGTTTACCCGTGCCGATACACTGCGTGGTATGCAAACCCCGTTACGCACCTGTTATGATATTAACTATTACCATCTGGATGTTAAGTTTAATATCGCCAACAAAGCAATAAGCGGCAGTAATCGGTTTAAGTTTACCGCTACCCGTAATTTTAACAGGCTGCAGTTTGATCTTTTTGCCAACCTGAAAATTGACAGGATAATTTATAAGGGCAAAATCCTTCGTTATAAACGGGAGTATAACGCCGTATTTATTAGCTTTCCGCAAAATATAAAAAAGGGCAGCAGGGATGAGTTTACGGTATATTACTCTGGCCACCCTACGGAAGCCAAAAATGCCCCATGGGATGGCGGCGTAATGTACAGTACCGACCCGGCCGGAAAACCGTTTGTGGCTACCGCTTGCCAGGGCATTGGCGCCGGTATATGGTGGCCAAATAAAGATCAGCAGGCTGATGAAGTTGATAGCATGCTTATTAGCATCAGCGTACCAAAGGGTTTAAAAGATGTATCGAACGGAAGATTACGCAAGGTTACCGAATTAAAGGATGGCTATACCCGCTACGATTGGTTTGTAGCCAATCCAATAAACAATTATGATGTTGCCGCCAATATTGCCGATTATGTACATTTCGGCGATGTGTATAATGGCGAAAAAGGCCCGTTAACTACCGACTTTTGGGTGCTGCCCCAAAACCTGGAGAAAGCAAAAAAGCACTTTGGCGAGGGTGTGCCGCCGATGCTTAAAGCCTTTGAATACTGGTTTGGTCCGTACCCTTTTTACGAGGATGGATATAAACTGGTTGAAACCCCGTACCTGGGTATGGAGCACCAGAGTGCTGTAGCTTATGGTAATGGGTACATAAATGGCTATAAGGGTACCGACCGCTCAAACACCGGCTGGGGGCTTAAATGGGATTATATTATTGTGCACGAAAGCGGGCACGAGTGGTTTGGCAACAACATAACATCAAAGGATATTGCCGACTCATGGATACATGAAGGGTTTACTGATTACTCGGAAGCTTTATATGTAGAAAGCCAGTACGGTAAACAAGCCGGGCAGGAATATGTGCGCGGTCTGCGTTTGGGTATTGAAAATGACCTGCCAATTGTGGCTCCCTACAACGTAAACCAGGATGGCCCACAGGATATGTACAATAAAGGTGCTGTTATTTTAAATATGGTACGTACCATTATTAATGACGATGATAAATGGCGTAGCATATTACGCGGACTTAATAAAACCTTTTATCACCAAACGGTAACGTATAACCAGGTGGTTAATTATATAAGTGAGCAGGCTGGCATAAACTTGAACCCCGTTTTTGATCAATACCTGCACTACACTAACTTACCTGTATTGGAATTTACTACTGTTAAAGACCAGCTTTATTGCCGGTGGATAGCCAATGCCGATGGTTTTACCATGCCGGTTAAAATACGCGCTAAAGGCGGCGAATATAAGTTTGTTACAGCAAGCACCCGGTTTTTACCTGTAGGCATTGCCGGACTTACTAAGGATAATTTAGAAGTTGATACTTTTAATTATTATGTAGGGGTGCTGATAGATTAATCCTTACAATCATAAAAGTCATAGTTAAAAGCGCTTTAACACCTTCCTGCCAAGATCATAAGTTACCCTGAAAGCTTCCTGATTATCGTTAAAATATCCCGGCGAAAAATGGAAACTGGCAATGAACTGGCCCTTTATCCGCTTAAATAAAAATGGAGTATAGATAATATCTAACCTGTTATACGTTGATTTTTCGTAATACGAATCGCCGTAAATAATATGGCTGCCCTGCCCGGTATAAAACTCGTCAAACAAAGCAATACGATGGTAGCTTAAATATACATTTGCCACAAAACCTCTTGGCGTTTTAAAACCGTCCACACCGCGTTCACGCTCTAATGACATCATACCACCGGCTTCAAATGATAAAGAATCAAGCCCGGTATTTTTAATATTTAAACCCAGTTTTACCTGTGCGCCACCATTATCATTTATGTGATCATTGGGCAACAGCACTTCGGCACCCGCATCATGCATCAGCAAAAAATAGTGCGATATATAAAATGGCCCGTTTGCCGAGGGTTTGTATTTACCGGATAGGCCGAATAAAAATTGTTCGCGGTCAGTAATAGTTTGTCGGCTCAACCAATCAATCCAGCCGGTTTCGGTAAAGTGTTCATTTTGATATCGCGCCAGCAAACCCTGTACATTGGGGCGGTAATAGCGCAAGGTATCATTTAATAAAGCGCGTGGATAGTCAGATAATACACCCTCACGCGGGAACATACCGGCATTAAATAACCAGTTCTGGCTTTCATATTTATAATAAGCCACCGGGTCAACCTGACCAAAAAATGGTTTCGCGCCAAACTCGTGTAGTGCATTTACCCCAACTACAAAGTGGTTAAGGCTATCCAGGTTTAACCCCAAATCAAGCGCCGTGCGTGTACCCGAAAATGTATGCGAGCGCGGAATAAATGCTTTGTACTCGCGATTATCCAAAAAGCCAAGTCCATTAAAATTAATATCCAAACTTTGCTGCGCCATAGCAGCTGTACTAAACAGGGAAACGGCTATAAATAGGTATATTTTTTTAAGCATATTATTCAATTGTAGTATTAATAACACGACTGTTTTTACCGCCAAAAAACGGTGTAGTGCGTATAGAGAACATCAGGTCGTACTTACCTTTCGGTATTGATGGTGTTTTTAAGTTAAAAATAAATTGTTTGTGCTCGCCCGGCCTTAAAACAACATTGTAAAATGAACTATCGGCGCTTAAAGTTTGTATTATATCTTCGCCTTTAAAAAAACAAGCTTCCAAAGCTACCGTTTGCTTTGCCCCGGTATTAGTAAAACTAACCGGGTAATTATATGGATTTGCAAGCGTCAAAACAATATTTTTTTGTTGGCCGTTAGTTAAAGTTAAACGGTGTATATCGGTTTCAATATCAATTTTCTGGTAAGTGCGGGCATCGTCAACCCATTCGGCGTACCATTTATTATTGGTGTGATAATTTGCAATGGTATCTACAGTGGCTAAAACGGGATCGTCCTGTAAATAATAAACCCGCTTATGCTGAAACTGCTCTTCAATGGGCCAGATATCATATTGGGTATGGCGGTAATAACGTGAATCGTATGAGTAGGCCCTTATTGAGTTTGTATAATAATTATATTTCGATGGATCCTGAAAGCCATCGCTCATTATTACATAAGCATCTCCGGCACGTGCTTTTACCTGCTGTGCCCAATCTTTAAAGCCATAATAGCTTTTTATCTGGCCAAGTTTGGTTACAAACTGCAGATCGCACATTATACTAATTCGTACTATCAGGATAAGGGTTAAGTTTATAACTGCCGCAGGATAAAACCAGTTAGGCACGCTGCCTTTTTGGGCGAAATATATTAAAGATAGCATAGCCAATGGGGCAAATGCTATCAACGTCCAATGCGGTTGTGCCTCGCCACGAAAAGTGGATAATAAAAAGAATACCAATGCACCTACACAGTTTACCATTAAGCAACGTATGAAGGCATCCTTTATACTTACTTTAAATGCGGCATAATATAAAAACCAACCGATAATAGGCCCGGCCATTAACAACTGCCCAGGAATGTATAGTGCAGTATTATCAGGATTGTAGCGCGATGCCGACCGATCATATAAATGATAGGTTAATGATGGGAACCCATGCTGTACCTGCCATAAAATATGCGGGATATATAATACCAATGCTATTATAGCAATACCCCAAAAGGTTGGTCGCTTTAATAATTTTATGTTAGATGCAAGGGTTAAGGCTATCAACAATACCGCATGGTACTTGCTATAAAGCAAGCAGGCAACTATAATACCCAGCAAAATGGCCAGCCACCAGCTATCATTATCAATATATTTTTGATAGAAATAATAAAACAGCACTGTAAAGAAAAACAATGGCGCATCAGGTGTGGTAGTAAAGCCATATATATGGATAATAAATATACCCGATACCACCAATATAAATGCCAATGGCTGCACGGCATATTTTTTCAGGATAATCCATAGCAGGTATAAAGCCCCGGTGCTGCTTAAAACCGTAGTTAAACGCAGGCCCAGTTCGTTGTGCATTATATGATCACCCAGCCAGATAAAAATGGCTACCATTGGTGGGTGATCAAAATATCCCCAATCTAAAAATTTAGAATACATCCAATAGTAAGCCTCATCGGCATGAACCTCTAACGTATAGGCTTGCAGCGCATTAAAAGCTGTCCAGCATAGTAAAAACAACCAAACGGGCTTATCAGATAATAAATGTTTTTGTAGGGGTGATGAAGGCATTAACAGGTAAATTGTAGCGCAAAGGTAAATAATTATGTGCCACTGTAACGCAACCTGTTGTTAATTAGTATATACAAGTACAACCCATATTATTAATTTAGCCAATATTTTTACATGCCATGATAGAAAAAGCCATTGAAATATTAAAAATGCCAAGACTGGGCATACTTAAGCAGGTTAATGATTTGAGTATTGAGCAGCTTAATCAAATACCCACCGGTTTTAATAACAATATAATCTGGAATCTGGGCCATATTATAGCAGCGCAGCAAGGTGTATGCTATCGCCGTGCGGGAATTGAGCCTGTTGTTAATGCCGATTTTTTAAAAACTTACGGGGGAGGCAGCAAACCCGAAAGCTTTTTAGGCGAGGACCAATTACAACTAATTAAGGAACTATATACATCAACGCTTGACCAATTTGTTGTTGATTATAACAATAACCTGTTTGCCAACTATATCGCCTGGACAACCCGCTATGGTGTTGACCTAACCAGCATTGACGATGTGATGCAATTTTTGCCATTTCATGAAGGAATGCATGTTGGGTGTATTATGGCGTTGAAGAGAACATTGTCGAATAAATAAATTCAACCCGTCATGAGGAACGAAGCAACCTTTATACTGTAATCGCTGCTAAGCTGCGGATGGATGGATTACTACTATGCTTATATAAATGGTTTATTGAAGTGATAATATTACTGATTGAAGATCAGTTACTTTTTCAAAGCCTTTGTCCATAGTAAACAGTGGTAAATCAAAGTATATGGCGGTAGCTGCTATAATTGCATCAGGTAGTTTGATTTTATATTTAGCTCTGATATCAATTGTAATGTCTTTTATAGCAGGTTCAATATCTACGATGTAACATTCTGACAAGAAATTTTTTAAAATTTGCTTGTCGGCCTCGATAAGATTTGGGAAACTTAAAAGTTCAATTTCTGATATAACAGATACAAAAAGGTTGCGGTTAACTATAAGCTCTTTAACATCGGCAATTCCATTAAATAAGTTGATAATTAAAGAAGTATCTACAACAATACTATCTCCACTCATCTCTTATTTTTTGCTGATATTTTAAACCATCCACTCCAAAATTTACCTTACCGGCATATTTGTTTAAATCGATTGTGGATTTTTTCTTGGAAAGTTTGGTCAAAGCCTCATCTAATTGGCTACGGCTTGTAGTTTTATTTATCTCTATTACTTTTGCCATACACAAATATACCTAATCTATATAAACAAAAAAAGCCCGGTAAACCGGGCTCTCAATATCAATATTTATAATTACACGCCTAACAATAATCTTGAAGGATCTTCCAGTAATTGTTTCACTCGTACCAGGAAGCTTACTGATTCGCGGCCATCAACAATGCGGTGGTCGTATGACAGAGCCAGGTACATCATTGGGCGGATAACCACTTGTCCGTTTACGGCTACCGGGCGTTCAATAATATTATGCATACCCAATATGGCCGATTGCGGCGCATTAATAATAGGAGTTGATAGCATTGAACCAAACACACCACCATTAGTAATAGTAAATGTTCCGCCTGTCATTTCCTCAATAGTCAATTTATTATCGCGGGCCTTGGTTGCTAAAGCCACAATAGCTTTTTCAATTTCGGCCAGGCTCATGGTATCAGCATTACGGATAACCGGCACAACCAATCCTTTAGGGGCAGATACAGCTATAGATACATCAGCAAAGTTGCTATATACAATTTCATCACCTTCAATGCGGGCACCCACTGAAGGCCATTCTTTTAATGCCTCGGTAACTGCTTTAGTGAAGAATGACATAAAGCCTAAACCAACACCATGCTTTTCTTTAAATTTATCTTTGTACTTACCGCGCAGCTCCATAATTGGCGACATATCCACTTCGTTAAAAGTGGTCAACATAGCAGTTTCATTTTTAACCGATACCAAACGTTTTGCAACCGTTTTACGTAACGACGACATCTTTTCGCGTTTTTCGCCACGTTCGCCGGCAATAACCGGTGCAGTGATAGCGGCGGGAGCAACAGATACTGATTTAGCACTTTGTGGACTTTCTGATGCTTTTTGTGCATCTTCTTTGGTTATTCGGCCACCAACACCGTTGCCGTTTACAGATGCGGCATCAATACCTTTTTCGGCTAATATTTTTGCAGCCGCAGGTGACGGAGTACCGGCAGCGTAAGTAGCATTCTTTTGTGCAGGAGCGGCAGCAATAGGTGCGGCCTCGGCTTTGGCTGCAACAGCAGCTTCGGCTTTTGGAGCAGGTGCAGCAGCACCACCTTCTTCGATGCTACAAACTACTGCGCCAATAGGCAATACATCACCTTCTTTAGCAATAGTTTTTAATACGCCTGCTTTTTCGGCGGTAAGCTCAAACGTAGCTTTATCTGATTCCAACTCGGCAATGGCCTCATCCATAGCAACAATATCGCCGTCTTTTTTTAGCCAGCTTGATAAGGTTACTTCGGTAATTGATTCGCCTACCGGCGGAACTTTGATCTCTAAACTCATTTTGTTAGTGTTGTAGGTTTTTATGGTGAATGGTAAATGGTGAGAGGTGAGTAGTCAGTGGTGAGTGGCAAATCTTAGCTCACTATTCACCACTGATCGCTTGCTAATCCGCACCGGCACCGGCCATTTTTTTAGTTGTTTGTTTTATTGCTTGCTTAACTTCTTCGCCTGCCTCGGTTTCAAAAGCTTTACCAATAAGCTGTAATTGCTGCGCGGTATGTTGTTTTGAATAACCAGTAGCTGTACTTGCGCTTTCAGGGCGTGATATTACGTCCAGTTTTAAAATTTCATCTGTACGGAACTTGCGGCATAAGTATGGCCAGGCACCCATGTTTTCAGGTTCTTCCTGTACCCATATAAATTCAGTTGCCTGGCTGTATTTTGCTTTAATGTCGGCAATTTGCTGAACCGGGGTTGGGTATAATTGCTCCAGGCGCACAATGGCTACATCAGTACGGCTATCTGCCTGTTGTTTTTCAAACAAGTCGTAATACACTTTACCTGTACAGAATAGTACGCGTTTAACTTTTTTAGCATCTGCGTTACTATCGTCAATTAACTCCTGGAAAGACCCGTTTGTAAAGTCGGCCAGCGGCGATACGCATTTAGGGTTACGCAATAAGCTTTTCGGTGTAAATATTACCAAAGGCTTGCGGAACTCGCGCTTCATCTGGCGGCGCAGAATATGGAAGAAGTTAGCCGGTGTTGTACAATTAGCTACCTGTATATTGTTATCTGCACAAAGCTCCATAAAGCGTTCAATACGTGCTGATGAGTGCTCAGGACCCTGGCCTTCATA
>JAICMD010000257.1 GCA_025929405.1 Mucilaginibacter sp.
AAGTGTTTTTTACCAGCCAGGGGCTTATACCAAAAATCGCATCGCGCGAATGGGTGGCACGCTACCTAAAAGGATATCAGGTTGAGGGTAAATCAATAAACGATTTTTATTTTAATGACCACGTGCTTAATACCCGTTTTATGACGCAGATAAGCCATGAACAATGGATAAGCTTAACCCACCAGTTTGCCGCCGCCCTAAGCGATAAAGTTTTAGAAGATGCATTGCGTAAGCTGCCTTTGGCCGTTTACAAAATCAGGCATAAGGAATTATTTACTTTAATGCAAAAAAGGCGCAATAGCCTTGTGGAAGCCGCAGAAATATACTACCGCTTTTTTAATCATAGGGTTGATATTAAAGCAACCGACCAAACCGAACATTTTTCGATAAGAGACACCTTAAATGGGAGCATAATAGTACAAACTACCGTGCCTGCAGCAAACAGCCGTCAAAATGTGTTATTCTCGCGGATATTTGATCCAAAGGTTACCAAAGAGGTACGGTTGTTTATATCAAAGGGCGATGACCAGGTTTTTATCGATAAAAAATCCACCCGTATAAAACTGCGGATTATAGGCGGTAATGGCCACAAACAGTATAACATTGTAAATGCCAACCGAAAGGTAAACATCTACGAAAAAGAAAATACGGCCACATTTACCGGGGCAGCGCAGGATAGGGTGGATAAGCATATATCAAATGATACCTCAAACGTAGCTTACCTGCCTACCAATCAATACCATACTACTTTGCCTTTGGCCAGTATAGGCTATAATTTTGATGAAGGTTTTTATGTTGATGGCGGTTTTAAATATATCCATCAGGGTTTCAGAAAAGATCCCGGCAGTTCGCAGCAGGGAATTTTTGGACACTCATTTGGTACCAAAGCCAACAGGCTAAGCTATACCGGCGAGTGGGTAAACGCTATTGATAAAGCTGATGCGGAAATAGCCGTTAAGCTTGAATTTCCAAAGGTGATTAACTTTTTTGGGCGGGGTAACCAAACACCCTTCAATAAAACAGGCGATTACCAGGATTATTACCGCACCCGCTTTAATTTATATACTGCCGATGCCACGCTGCGGTTTCAAAACCTGGCGGGTACCATCAGTTTAAAAATTGGGCCTTCCATACAATATTATCATCCTGTTAATGACGGTAACCCGCATTTTATTGACAATACCAACCTGATAAAAACTTACGATGCTGCAACGCTTAACGATGATAAAACACACGTAGGTTTAGTTGTTAATTATACAGATGATAAACGCAATAACAAAGCCTTAACCGATTGGGGCGTTTATGTAAATGTACAGATACGTGCCTATGCAGGTGTTGGTAGTTATAGCCAGAGTTTTTTACAGGCCATACCCGAGGCTATATTGTATAAAAGCGTTGACACCCGATCAAACTTTGTGATAAGCGAAAGAATTGGCGGTGGCTTAACCTGGGGCAAAACAACTTACTACCAATCCTTGTTTTTAGGGGGTGAGGACAATTTGGTGGGTTACAAGCAAAACAGGTTTGCCGGCCAGCACATGATGTATAATAACCTGGAGGCACGGGTAAAACTGGGCGATTTTTTCCCTTACATTACTCCAGGGCAATATGGCTTCATGGTGTCTTACAATGTTGGGCGGGTATGGGTAAAAAATGAGTTTTCAAATGAGTGGCACAATAGCTTTGGCGGTGGCTTGTACTACGCACCATCAGATATGGCCCTGCTGCAGGTTAAGGGCGGGTTCTCCAAAGAAGGATTTTACCCATATATCAATTTTAAACTAACGTTTTAACATGCAAACCAGGGTAATTAATATACGGCAACAGGTTAAGATAAAAAACTTCGTAAAGGAGCGATTATCTTTTAAACCGTTTATTAATTACCTGCAAAACCGCATTCAAAACGAAAAAACGGTTAAAACCCAGTTCTTTCAGTTTGTTTTAAATAAATTTAATATCTATCCCGAAACAAAGGAAAATAGCATCGATCCCGAACATGCAGCTAATTATATTGAACTGCTGGAACTGGTGTACACCATCCTGTCGCCTACTATCGAAGATGAAAAAACACTTTTTTGGGCGTTAAGTACTCCTGCCCGGTCAACCATAGTTTTTACTACTGATGCTTTTGCAAATTTGATTAAGGCACAGCAAAAGCAAAAAAAGGGCGAACAAATGACCGATAAGGATTTTAAACAGCACCAACTGGATTTTTGTTACCGGCTGCTACTTGAAAGGTTATATAATTTCCCGGCCAATGTAAATAACGATAGCGTTTACACCTTATCTGACGATAAAACAAACCTGACTAAATATTATCGTGTACATACTGATACCCGGTTTATTGATATTAATCATGATGCGCCCCTGCCTGATATAAATACTGATTTGATAGAACCTTTTATTTATGATGAGGCCGATACATCATTATTAAAAGATAATATACCACTTAACAACTTCACGTTGGAAGGCTTTTCCATTATATCAATGGAAGATGTTACTGCTGAACACTCGATAGAAACAATAAGGCTTGCCCTTATCAATGCAGGGCATAATGATGTTTATGCTGATGTTATAAATGCGTTGCAAACCCTTGCGGGTAACGCAGCCACTAACTTTGGTTTATTACCGTTTTTACGAATTAACGGGCGGCTTATTTTTGATACCATAGAATGCGGCAATAGCCTGATTATTAAAACCTTTAAAGAGCATAAAGAGGCCGAGGGCGATTTCAACAATTTCATAGATGGATATATTAAAACCCCTACCGCCCTTTTTTTTAATACGCTATCATCAAAAAAAATTGCGCAGTACCCATTCTTACAAACGCTTAAAGAAGCCGGGATAACATCGTATGCCATACTCCCTGTTTTTTACAACAAGCACCTGGCAGGCATTTTGGAAATATATTCGGCACAACGGGTAGTATTTTATGAAAAGTTGCTATCGCAAATACAGGCTGCAGTGCCTTTAATATCGCAGCTATTGCACAATACGGCCGAACAACTGAATGAAAAGCTGGAAGAAGTTATTAAAACCCGTTTTACAACCCTGCAACCCTCGGTGCAATGGAAATTTAACGAAGCGGCCTGGCAATACCTGTTAGCCGAACAGGAAACGGAAAAGCCAGATATACAGTCGGTTTCTTTTAATGGTGTTTACCCAATGTATGGGGTAATTGATATCCGCAATTCTACTATCTATCATAATGAATCCTTAAAAAAAGATACCGAAACTTTATTAGCTGTATTGGCAGATACCGTTAAGGGGATAAAGGGCATAATTACCAATAAACGAATAGCGGCAGCCGTTACTACCAAACATACCTTGTGGGTAAAAAAAATAAAGGAATTGGAAAAAGCCAACGACGAAACCATGCTGAAGGATTTTCTTCATCAGGTTATATCGCCGTATATTTTGGGGTTTAAAGACAAATATCCCCCCGCAGAAAAACTGGTTAGTAATTATGAAAAGGCTGTTACAGAAGATGGCGATACCTACAAATACCGCCGCGAGTTGGAAACATCAATTAAACAGATAAACCGCACGCTCACTAATTATTTTGACAAGGCCCACATCCGCCTGCAAAAAATTTATCCTTGTTATTTTGAAAAATTCCGGTCAGATGGTATTGAGTATGATATATATACCGGGCAGGATATAGCCCCCGCCGTACCGTTTACTGATAAGCATTTAACTGATTTCAGGCAATGGCAGCTTAAATCAATGATAGATGTGGCAAAACTTACCAACAACCTGCTGCAAAAAATACCGGTGCCGCTGCAAACAGCATCGTTAATATTTGTGCACTCAAGCAGGATAGACATTTGTTTCCGTAATGACGAACGGCGCTTTGATGTGGAAGGCTATTACAATATACGCTATGAGGTTATTAAAAAACGGATAGATAAGGTGCGCATTAAAAACAGCAGCGAACGGCTAACCCAACCCGGCAAAATTGCGCTGGTATATTTTAATGATGCTGAAGCCGAATCATACATCACGCTGATCAAAAATTTCCAAAAAGAAAAAAGCCTTAAAAACGACATGGAGTTTATTGAACTGGAAAACCTGCAGGGTGTTACCGGCTTAAAGGCATTACGGGTTAGCATCAACTATCAAAAGTAGCCACACTCAACAAATCAGGAGATATAGTGTTATCTGATAATATTTGATAATACATGAGTGTTAACCCTTACATTAAACTTATTTTACCTGCTATTACAGGCTGCCTTTTAACAAGTGCCGTTAAGGCTCAAACTACAGACAGCATTAAAATAGCACCGTACCCAAAGTACAATCATGTAACGCCCCAATGCAAACTACTATTCGGCAAAAACTACCGCCAACTATGGGCATTACCTGTTAAAATAAAGGTGCTTCACCTGGCTACAGAAAAAGGCGGACTCAAAATAACCGAAGAAGGCGGCGGCAATCAAACCAAATCATTGCACCTGGAGGATGCTGCCGGCAATAAATATGCGTTGCGCTCCGTACAGAAATACCCCGGCAAGGCTTTGCCAAAGGAAGAACGGAAAACAGTTAAAAAAGATATTGTACAGGACGAGGTATCAACATCCAATCCTTATTCAGCATTAATTGTGCCGCCGCTGGCCGATGCTTTGGGGATAATGCACTCCAACCCCGAAATAGTTTATGTGGGTGATGATGAAGCATTGGGTAAATA
>JAICMD010000284.1 GCA_025929405.1 Mucilaginibacter sp.
GTGGGTACTTCATCCAACAGGCGCAAAGCGCAATTATTAGCTTACCGCCCAGACTTAGAAATTGAAGACTTGCGCGGCAACGTACCCACCCGTATAGGCAAACTGCGCGATGAGGCTTATGATGCTATTATGATAGCAAAAGCCGGTGTAAGCCGTTTAGGTATTGACCTGAGCGAGTATCATGTAGAAGAACTTACCCCAACCGAACTGATACCGGCACCTGCACAGGGCGTATTAGCCATTCAGATACGCGAAAGCGATACAGAGCTATATAACACACTGCAAATATTGCATCATCCTGAAGTGGCTCAAGAACTGGATGTTGAGCGTAAGGTGCTGAAACTATTTGGCGGTGGCTGCCACTTACCTTTAGGCTGCTATTGCCGTCGGGAGGATGGCCGGTTTGAAGTATTTACATCAAAAGCTGATACCGGCGAAGATTTTCCTGACAGATTATACCTGGAAGCCAAAAACACCCATGAGCTTGCAGAAAAAGTAGTTGCCTACTTTGAAGCCGATCGTAAAATGCCGGGCAGCGTATTTATATCACGCGATGTGCATGAGCAAAGCTATTTCAGGCGTGCTTTAGAGAAACATAATATAAACATTGAGGCACGTTCGCTGATACGTACCGTACCTGTAATTACCAAGCTTGATTCATATATTTTAAAAGATGTCGATTGGATATTCTTCTCCAGCAAAAACGCTGTTGAATATTTCTTTCAGTTGCAACCGCAATTACCAAAAGATGTAAAATTCGGCGTAATGGGTGCGGGGTCAGAAGAGATGCTTCGCTTGAAAGGACACTTTACTGATTATACAGGTACTGGCGGCGATACCGAAGATGTAGCAATCGGCTTTGCCGAATTGGCTAAAGGCAAAACCGTATTGTTCCCAGGTGCTGAAGAATCATTGCGTACCGTACAAAAAAGCATGCCGGCTGATACAAAGGTGATTGATCTGCCTATATATGAAACTGTTTTAGAAGCTGATGTAGAAGCAACCGGTGCTGATGTGCTGATATTTACCAGCCCGTCAAACGTGGATGCTTATTTTGTAAATAATTTATTGGATCCATATCAAAAAGTAATAGCCATAGGTAAATCAACCGGCAAAAAGTTTGATGATATGGGCGTAAAATATAAACTCCCTTTTGCCCCCGACGAAGTAGGATTGGCAGAAGCGGTGTTTGGGATGTAAAGTCATTGGGTCATTAAGTCATTAGGTCACTGTTGGGTGAAATGACTTAATGACCTAATGACCTAATGAAATAATGAATAAAAATGCTACAACGACCAAGAAGAAACCGCAAGAGCGAAGTAATACGGCAAATGGTGCAGGAAACACACCTCAGCGCGGCTAATTTGATATTTCCGTTATTTATTGTTGATGGCTATAATCAAAAAACCGAGGTTTCTTCTATGCCTGGCATCTATCGTTACTCTATAGATAATTTGCTGCGCGAGGTGGAAAGCTGCATGAAACTGGGGTTGATGTCGTTCGACTTGTTCCCAAACATTGATGAGGCATTAAAAGATAAATACGCTACTGAAAGCCACCGCGAGGAAAGCTTATACCTGCGTGCCATAGCCGAAGTAAAAAAGAATTTTCCGGAAGCTTGTGTAATAACCGATGTGGCTATGGATCCATACAGCAGCGATGGTCATGACGGAATTGTAGAAAATGGCGAGATATTAAACGACGAAACGCTGGTGGTTTTAGGCAAAATGGCACTGGCTCATGCCCTTGCCGGTGCGGATATTATTGCCCCGAGCGATATGATGGACGGCAGAGTGGGTTATATTCGTTCTGTATTGGATGAAAACGGATTTACCGGGGTTTCAATCATGTCGTACTGTGCCAAGTATGCCAGCGCGTTTTATGGCCCGTTTAGGGATGCATTAAACTCGGCACCAAAGTTTGGCGATAAAAAAACTTACCAGATGAACCCTGCTAATCAGCGCGAGGCTTTAATAGAAGCTAAACTGGATGAAGCAGAAGGCGCCGACTTTTTAATGGTGAAACCGGCATTAGCTTATCTGGATGTAATAAAATTAATGAAGGATAATACCGAATTACCTATAGCGGCCTACAATGTAAGCGGCGAATATGCTATGATAAAAGCTGCTGTGCAAAGAGGTTGGTTAAATGAACAGCGTGCTACAACCGAAACCCTGATGGGCATCAGGCGGGCAGGCGCAAGCGCCATATTAACCTACCATGCTAAAGAGGTATTGGTGAATAAATGGATATAGTTGAGGTGAAAGCTGAAAGGTAAAAACAGAAAGCTTTCTTTTCTCATAATAATTGCTTTAAGCTTTATGCTTTAAGCTTTACGCTTAATTAAGTAATGACGCAAATAAAAGATATCAGCCGCGAAAGATCGGCGGAGTTATATGCAAAGGCAAAAACCTATTTTCCGGGTGGGGTAAACTCGCCGGTAAGGGCCTTTAAATCTGTTTATGGTACGCCGCTTTTTATTAAAAAAGGTGATGGCAGCCATATATGGGATGCTGACGATAACGAGTTTATTGATTTTTGCTGCTCATGGGGGCCGCTTATTTTAGGGCATAACCATTCAAAGGTTAAAGAGAAAGTTATTGAGGTGATGCAAAATGGCATGTCATTCGGCGCACCTACCGCGTTGGAGAATGAACTGGCCGAACTGATATTAAACAATAACAAATTTATTGAAAAACTGCGTTTTGTAAGCTCAGGTACCGAGGCGGTTATGTCGGCCATCAGGTTGGCACGCGGCTATACCAAACGTGATAAAATATTAAAATTTGAAGGCTGCTATCACGGCCATTCCGATTCATTGCTGGTAAAAGCAGGGTCGGGCCTGGTTACCTTCGGCGAAACCTCATCAGCAGGCGTGCCTAAATCATTTGCAGATGAAACTATTGTCATCGCATTAAATGATCCTGAAGCTTTACAAAAAGCATTTGCCGATTTTAAGGATCAGATAGCCGCCGTAATTATTGAGCCGGTACCGGCCAATAATGGCCTGTTATTGCAAACCAAAGAATATCTGCAACTGCTTCGTGATACCTGCACCCAAAATGGCACTTTATTAATTTTTGATGAGGTGATATCAGGTTTCCGTATAGGTTTTGAAGGCGCTGCAGGTTATTATGATATCCAACCGGATATTATTACTTACGGCAAGATCATTGGCGGGGGGCTACCTGTGGGTTGCTATGGCGCGTCTGCCGAAATTATGAGTCATATTTCGCCTGATGGTGGTGTTTACCAGGCAGGTACCTTATCGGGCAACCCGGTTGCTATGGCTGCAGGTATTGCCCAGTTAAGCGAGTTATTACAACCCGGTTTTTATGAAGAATTAAAAAATAAAATCGAAGTTTTTGTAAAAGATATTCAGCAATATGCTGATGAACGTGGTTACAAATTCAAAATATTTTCCATAGGTTCTATATTCTGGTTTGCATTTACCGGTCAGGAAAGCATCAGCAGGGCAGATGAAATTGATCCGGCCAGCATGGAAAACTTTAAAATTTTACATCGCGAATTGCTTAACCGGGGCATATATATGGGGCCATCAGGTTATGAGGTTGGGTTTATCTCATCTGCTCATACAAAAGCTGATTTGGAAAAAGCAAAAAGCGCTATATTTGAGGGTCTTGACCTGGTATTCAGTAAGTAACCGTTATGAAGAAGCCGCTGGTAATATTTTATGCACTGATAATTTATGCTATAGCCGAACTGGTTTGGTGGGGGTATATGCTGGTAAAATTGCAGCCTGCACGCCTGGGCATGATTATGGGCGAAGGTGTTATGTTTATCAGTGTGTTTACTTTTGGCGCATTTTATTTACATAGGTCTATAAATAAGGAACGTACCTTGCAGGAGCAGAAAAAAAACTTCCTGTTATCGGTAACACACGAACTAAAATCACCGCTTGCATCTATTAAACTCTTACTGCAAACCATACAGAAGCGAGATCTTACTAAATCTCAAATACTCGATTTTATTGATAAATCATTGCTTGATATTGAGCGTTTGGATGATATGGTTGAAAA
>JAICMD010000056.1 GCA_025929405.1 Mucilaginibacter sp.
ATAAAGGCCTTGGGAATAAAGCCTTTAATCAGATTAACGATGTGGATATACACTGGCGGTTTAATGAAGAATCGAACAGTATAGCGATAATTGTAAAACATATATCAGGTAACTCGTTATCACGATGGACCGATTTTTTAAACTCTGATGGCGAGAAGGCCTGGCGCGATCGCGATGATGAATTTGAAGACACTATTGCCGATAAACGCTCCATGATTGAACTCTGGGAAAAGGGTTGGGCTTGTTTGTTTGAAGCAATTAATTCGCTTGCGGATGTTGACCTGATACGTATAATTTATATTCATAACGAAGGACATACCGTTCTTGAGGCCATAAACAGGCAACTGGCACATCTGGCGTCGCATGTTGGGCAAATTGTATTTATAGCCAAAATGATAACCGGGCCAAACTGGCAAACGCCAACTATAGCCAAAGGACAATCAAAAGCTTTTAATAATACCAGATTTGCCGCCGAAAAGCAGCATAAGTTTTTTTCTGATAATAAATAGCTGGCTTATTTAGCCCTGTAAGTTGTCTTGTACGCACGTATTTAAAATTGGCTTTATAATTTAGGTTTGTAAATAAACCAAAATCATCCTTATTAATCATGAAAACCATATTTGATAATGCAACAAGGGAAGAATTGATAAGCCGCATAAACTCACTTAATGCAGACAGTAGGCCTCAATGGGGCACCATGAATGTTTATCAGATGCTGAAGCACTGTAACCTTGCCGAAGAGTTTTACCAGGGCAAAACCGAACATAAAAGAATGTTTTTAGGGCGGATAATCGGTCAGTGGGCATTAAAAGAGATGTTAAAAGATGATGCGCCAATGCGACGCAATGCACCTACCAGCAATAAGTTTAAAGTAAGCGAAACCACTGGCGATATCGAGGCTGAAAAAAAGAAATTTATTGATTACCTTAATGCTTATGATAATTTTACCACACCCGAAATGATACACTGGTTTTTTGGTAAAATGACCCGCGAGCAGATAGGGCAATTGGTATATAAACATACTGATCATCATTTAAGGCAATTTAACAGCTAATACGATGCAAGGAAAATACGCTCAGATTAATGGAATAAATATGTACTATGAAGTACATGGTGCAGGTTATCCCTTGGTGTTATTGCATGGTGGCGGTTCAACCATTCAAACCAATTTTGGTAACATATTGCCGTTATTGGCAAAAGCACACCAAGTTATCGCTGTTGAGCTGCAAGCCCACGGCCGTACGGGCGACAGGGGCGTACCGTCATCGTTTCGGCAGGATGCCGATGATGTTGCGGAATTGCTTAAACAATTAAACATCAGCAAGGCAAATATCCTGGGGTTCAGCAATGGTGGGCAAACCGCTATGGAAATAGGAATCCGCTATCCCAAAGTAGTAAATAAACTGATTATAACCTCAGCGTTTTATAAAAAAAGTGGTGCTCCTGCAGGTTTTTGGGATTTTATGTCAGAACCGAAGTTTAGCGATATGCCGCAGGTATATAAGGATGAATTCCTGAAAGTAAATAATGATCCGTACGCTTTGTTTACGATGTTTACCCGCGATAGTTACCGCATGAAAACCTTTACAGACTGGAGCGACGAGGACATAAAAAGTATACAGGCTGCCGCATTAATTGTAATTGGAGATCAGGACCTGCCATTGCCTGAACATGCTGTTGAGATGCACCGCCTGATAAAAAATAGCCGCTTAATGATATTGCCGGGTAACCACGGCAGCTATATGGGCGAGATACTAACTAACATTCCTGACAGCAATATACCCGGGCTATTCGTAACGTTGGTGAATGAGTTTCTGCTTATATAAAACTAATTAAGGCCTTGTTTGTCATTAATTTTATTGACCATGTAATTTTTGGTACATTTGAAGTTATTGATTAAACTGATTATATGAGGAAAAGTTATCCCCGCTGTCTTCCTTTATTACTTATCACATTATACATTTTAATGTTTGTTGCTGCCTGTAAAAAGGATAAAACAACAACTGCACCGGCTATAACCAACTATGCAACATTAGGATTGTATGAATATATAAGCGGTACCAACAGGCGCGTATTTGTACCCATTACCAAGCTTGGTAACGTAAATATAAACTATGCCAGTGTATTTGATACAGGTTCAACCGGGTTGACTATTGACGCAAATGGAATATTACCGGCCAGCATGATAACCAGTAATGGTATTGTAGTAGCCGGCGACTCGGTTGTGGTAAACGGCATTACGGTTACTTCGCAGCAAAGCACTATCAGTTATGGAGGTGCGGGTGGTGATATTACTACCGAATATGGTAACCTGGCTTATGCACCCGTTACCATTGGCGATGGAAATGGCAATATAACAACCGGCCGCATACCCATATTTTTATACTATAAAGTGCAGGATGTTACCAATAATGTAACCTTACCCGTGCACTCAAATGACGTTTTTGGCGTTGGGCCGGGCACCAGTTTTGCAAGCAGCAAAATTGGTAGTCCGCTAAGCTATTTTACCATGCCTGCCGGTGTAACCAGTGGTTTCAGGCTTGCCAGGTTTCAATCGGCTTCATTTACCACTACAGGCACGTATGTTCCCGGGTTGTTAGTTATCGGCTTAACACCTGACGATCTTAACTCATCAGGATTTATTATGCATAATTTAACGTATTACTCGGTAGGCGGGTATTCGCCAAATATACCGGCCACAATAAATTATAGCGGTAATAGTATAGCAGCGCTTTTGCTATTTGATACCGGCGACCCGGAGATTACCTATTTGGCTAATAATGCCAATAGTACTAATACATCAACGCTGCCCGCAAATACTACGGTTACATTAACCACAAATAATGGTTTTAGTTACCAATATACTACTACAAGTAATTTTAATTTAACCCAGGTACAACGCCCAAATTTTACCGGCGATCCGCGTAGTATTTATAGTATCGACTTCTTTTTAAGCAACCAGTATCTGCTTGATTATCAAAACCACAGGATAGGATTAAAAAACAATTAAAAAAATTGCAATCGATTGCAATAAACTTTACATTTGGGCTGCTTTATAGCACCAAACACCAATTAAGCAAATGGGTATTACTTATAACAAGCAATACCCATTTATTTTGAAGTAAATTTATTTACACGTTTAAACGTTGTAAAATAGCCACCACATACGGCGACGTTATTTTAATATCGTGATTGGTATTTAAGGGGACTTCTAAAAAACTGCCTGCATTTAGTGTAAAGGTTTCCTTGCCTACTGTACAAACGCATTGTCCTTCCAAAATAAAAAAGCTTTCTATCCAGTTGTCGTGTGTCTCGTCGGGCACATCAATCCGGGTTACTACCAGCATTTGCGACACTTGTTCATCCTGTTGCAGGAGTTCCATAAAAAAATCATCAAAAGGCCGGGCTGGTATCAGGTGTTCAACAGCTTTAAGCCAGCTTTTATAATCGGCATAGGCGTCAACAATAGGCAGGTTGTTTAAATCTATCTCATTATCAAAGCCCAGTGTGTTTAATATTCTTTGTCTTAGGGTTTCGTTAGGTATAACAGCCTGTGTTTCGGCCATTTTTTCCATGGCGCTTTCAATATTTGCAAGTTCCTGTTTTATTTCCGGAAAGAGGGCACAGTTTTTAAGCACATCAGCTCGTTCGGTATCATTAAGTAAACCCAGGCAATATTGTTCCAATAGTCCGCTTTGTATATACGCCTGTATATTCATTCAATGTATAATTTACTTTGGCAAACAAATATACTTAAAACTATTTGGAGTAAGCCGGCGTAGGTGTGCCACAACCAATATAAAAAACAGATCAATTTATAATTACCTATATTAGTTGCACATATAACAGTAATGTATTTTATATTTTCAAAGCTCCTGGTTATTTTTATTTATCCCTTTACCTGGATACTGGTTTTACTGGCCATAGCCTTATTCGCAAAAAATAAAAAATATAAACACAGGAGTTTAATAGCGGCCATAATTATAGCTGTTGTATTCAGCAATCCTTTTTTATTTAATAAGTTTGCCAATATGTGGGATACGCCTCCACCTAAAGATGCTGATACAGCCCACTATAATTGCGTTATAGTACTTGGCGGTTTTTCAAACAGCAACAGAAATGGCGGCGGATATTTCAACCCTTCGGCCGATAGGTTTTTGCAGGGTATTAAGTTATTGCTCAATAAAAAGGCAGGTCATATTTTAATTACCGGAGGTAACGGTAATTTGGCGCCTGGAGGTTTTAGAGAGGCTTTATGGGTACAAAAGCAATTGAAAGAATTTAACATTCCTGATAGCACTGTGTTAATTGAAAGTAATTCAAGAAACACCGTTGAGAATGCAAAATACACTAAACAATTGCTTGATAGTGCGCATCTTGCATCGCCTTATTTGCTGGTTACATCAGCCTACCACATGCCGCGATCATTAATGATATTTAAAAAAATGGGGCTTAATGTAATACCCTATCCGGCCAATTATATAACACGCAATAACAAAGTGGAAGCAAGTGATTTTGTACCCGATGCAGGGGTTTTATATAATTGGAACACATATATTAAGGAGATTATTGGCTATGTTGTAAACAGCTTTGCCAAATAAGCCTTTTATATATTAGGTAAACAAGGTTAAATAAACAGGTAAAAAAACCTTTTCAGTTTTGGGATTTTTCCCTACATTTGCAGGCTAATTGTTGCTCATTGAAATCGCTAAAAAATTATTCGATTCCATTTACCGGCCTTCCGCTGGGGAATCATGTTTTTGATTTTGAGATCACCGATGCTTTTTTTGACGAGTTTGAATATTCGCTGGTTAAAAAAGCCGATCTGAAATGCCGGGTTGAGTTAGAGAAACAGGAAACTATGTTGATCCTGGATTTCTATATCAACGGCACTATTGGTGCTACGTGCGATAAGTGTTTGGCTCAATATCCCGAAGTTTTGGATATACATGAGCAGCAGATAGCAAAGTTCAGCGATGAAAAAATTACCGACGATGACGAGATCATCAATCTGGGTAAAAATGAGCATGAAATAATGCTGGCTGGACTAATATATGAGTATATAAACGTTGCGGTGCCTTTTATAACCCGCTGCAGCGATGAGGGTAATACCCCATATTGTGATAAAGATATGCTTGCCAAATTAAGCAGGCTAACGGGAACTAATGAACAGGACGAGAGCATTGACCCACGTTGGGACGCTCTTAAAAAATTTAAATGATTTAATAACTAAAAGTTATGCCACATCCAAAACGCAAATTATCCAAATCAAGGAGAGATAAACGCAGAACCCACTACAAGGCAGAAGCGCCTACTTTAACTACTTGCAAAACAACAGGTGCCGTACACTTACCACACAGAGCATATACTGTTGATGGTAACGTTTACTACAACGGTAAATTACTTATTGAGAAAGCAGCTATAGCCTAACTCTAATTTTCTGAAATGAAAATTGGCTTAGATATTATGGGCGGTGATTTTGCTCCCGAAGCAGCAGTTTTGGGTGCAATTTTGGCTTATAAGGAAATATCCGATTCAAAGCTGGTGCTCATTGGCGATAAAAACGCAGCCTTAAAAATACTGCAGGACAATAATTTTGATCCAGCGGCTTTTGATTTTGTGCATACTACCGAAGTTATTGGCATGGGCGAGCACCCTACCAAAGCCGTTGTTCAAAAACCTGACTCGAGTATTGCTGTTGGTTATAATTTGCTCAAAGAAGGTGCCATACAGGCATTTTCATCAGCAGGTAATACCGGGGCCATGCTGGTTGGTGCCATGTTTAGCGTAAAAACTATTCCGGGTGTATCGCGCCCGGCTATAACAACCATTGTACCCAAACTTAAAGGAAGTTTGGGTATTTTGTTAGATGTTGGTGCCAATGCCGATTGTAAAGCCGAAAACTTATTACAATTTGGTATTTTAGGCAGCCTGTTTGCCGAACTGATTTATGATGTGGAAAGCCCACGTGTGGCCCTCGTGAATATTGGCGAAGAAGAAGAAAAAGGCAATATGCTTAGCCTGGCTGCCTATCCGTTGTTAAAAGAATCAAAGCTTATAAATTTTATAGGAAATGCAGAGGGCCGCGACCTGTTTTCGGATGAGGCCGACGTATTTGTATGCGATGGCTTTACGGGGAACGTAATTTTGAAAATGGCCGAGTCATTTTATGTAATTTCATTAAAGAAAAATATTAAAGACGAGTTTTTTGACAAGTTTAATTACGAACAATACGGCGGCAGCCCAATATTAGGGATAAATGCGCCGGTTGTGGTTGGTCACGGAATTTCAAATCCTGAAGCTATCAAAAACATGGTATTGTTATCAAAAAATATGATTGATACTAACCTGGTTGAAAAAATGCAGCAGGCTTTTCAATAAAAAACTAAATTATGAGTAAAATACATGCTGCTATTACAGCAGTTGGTGGTTATGCCCCAGACTACATACTCACAAATGATGAGTTATCGCGCATGGTTGATACCAATGACGAGTGGATAACAACCCGTACCGGCATCAAAGAGCGCCGCATACAAAAGGGTGAAGGCCTTGCAACCTCAGACTTAGCTGTACTCGCAGTTAATGAATTACTACGCAAACGTGGCATTAGCGCCGAAGAACTTGACCTGATTATTTTTTGCACTACTACGCCTGATATGCCTTTCCCGGCAACAGCCAACGTTTTTTCCCATAAAATTGGTGCCATAAACGCGTGGGGGTTTGATATGCAGGCGGCATGCTCGGGCTTTGTATTTGGCCTGGCAACCGGTGCGCAGTTTATTGAAACCGGTAAGCATAAAAAGGTTTTGGTTGTTGGCGCCGATAAAATGTCGTCAATTGTTGATTACGAGGATCGCTCAACCTGCATTATTTTTGGCGATGGCTGCGGTGCGGCATTACTTGAGCCTAATACAGATGGATATGGTGTTATTGATACCGTTTTAAAGAGCGATGGCGCGGGCATTCCATTTTTACACATGAAAGCCGGCGGTTCATTAAAACCTGCAAGCCACGAAACTGTAGAAGCTCGTGAGCATTATGCCTATCAGGAAGGTAAAGCTGTATTTAAATTTGCCGTAACCAACATGGCCGATGTAGCTGCCGAAGTAATGGAACGTAACAGCCTGGTGGCTGATGATATTGCCTGGCTGGTACCACACCAGGCCAATAAGCGTATAATTGACGCGACTGCAGCACGTACCGGTGTAACTGCTGATAAAGTGATAGTAAATATTGATCGCTACGGCAATACCACCAATGCAACAATACCACTATGTTTATGGGAGTGGGAAAAGCAGTTTAAAAAAGGTGATAACCTAATATTGGCTGCATTTGGCGGCGGGTTTACTTGGGGCTCGCTTTATTTAAAATGGGCTTACGACAGTAAGTAATTGATTTGCAGATATGCAGATGCGTAAATGTGCAGATGCTATACAAATTGATAGGAACATTTTTATAACACAACTTGTTAAATATATAATTAAATAATCTGCACATTTGCATATACGCACATCTGCATATTGAGAAAAAATCATTATCCACAATATAATAAACTTAAAACATGGATATTAAACAAATACAGGAGCTTATTCGCTTTGTCTCCAAATCAGGAGTGAACGAGGTTTCGTTAGAGCAAAAGGATTTTAAGATAACTATAAAAACCAACCAGGCGCAAACCATAGTAAATGCTACTATACCGGCTGCGCAACATGCTGTACTTCCGGCTGCTGCTGCACCTGCACCTGCTGCTCCAGTTGCGCCGTCGGCTGCCGCGCCTGTTGCAGATACTTCAAATTATATTACTATAAAATCGCCAATGATAGGTACTTTTTACCTGTCGCCAACACCTGAAAAACCGGCGTTTGTAAACGTAGGTGATGAGATACAGGCAGGTACCGTAGTTTGTATCATAGAAGCTATGAAGCTATTTAACGAAATCGAATCAGAAGTTTCGGGCCGCATTGTGAAGGTATTAGTTCAAAATGCGTCGCCTGTTGAGTACGACCAGCCTTTATTTTTAGTAGAACCGGTGTAAGTGATTAGTGACCGGTTGATTAGTGATTGGTTTGGCCAAACACAATCAGCCATTATTGGCTACAAGCCAACTAATCACTAATTAACTAATCACCTAATTAACTAAAACATGTTTAAAAAAATATTAATAGCTAACCGTGGAGAGATTGCCCTGCGAATTATTCGCACCTGTAAGGAAATGGGCATTAAAACTGTAGCTGTATATTCAACTGCCGATAGAGATAGCCTGCATGTGCGATTTGCAGATGAAGCTGTTTGTATTGGCCCCCCTGCCAGTAAAGATTCATACCTGAATATCCCCAACATTATTTCGGCTGCCGAGTTAACCAATGCGGATGCTATACATCCGGGGTATGGTTTCCTGTCAGAGAATGCAAAGTTTTCGGCTATCTGTGCAGAGTATGGTATCAAATTTATAGGTGCTACTGCAGCGCAGATCAATGCCATGGGCGATAAATCATCAGCAAAAGAAACCATGAAAAAGGCCGGTGTGCCAACCATACCAGGCTCAGAAGGTTTGTTGGCCGATGTTAAACAAGGTATAGCCATTTCTAAAAAAATAGGTTACCCTGTTATATTAAAGGCTACTGCTGGTGGTGGTGGTCGTGGTATGCGTATAGTTTGGAAGGATGAAGAGTTTGAGGCCGCCTGGGATTCAGCGCGGGCCGAATCGGGTGCCGCCTTTGGCAACGACGGTATGTACCTTGAAAAATATGTACAGGATCCGCGCCATATTGAGATACAGGTAGTAGGCGACCAATATGGCAAAGTTTGCCACCTGTCTGAACGCGATTGCTCTATACAACGCCGGCATCAGAAACTGGTAGAGGAAGCGCCATCACCATTTATGACCGAGAAGCTTCGCAAAAAAATGGGCGATGCTGCTATAAAAGGTGCCAAAGCTGTAAAATATGAAGGTGCGGGCACCGTTGAGTTTTTGGTTGATAAAGACCGCAATTTTTACTTTATGGAGATGAATACCCGTATACAGGTAGAGCATCCCGTAACTGAAGAAGTAATCAACTTCGACTTGATAAAGGAGCAGATAAAAGTTGCCGCTGGCATACCTATCTCCGGTAAAAATTACGAGCCAACCATGCATGCCATTGAGTGCCGTATCAATGCCGAGGATCCGTTTAACAACTTTCGTCCATCGCCGGGCAGGATAACCAATTTCCACTCCCCGGGTGGCCATGGGGTACGTGTAGATACACATGTTTACAGTGGTTACACCATCCCACCAAATTACGACTCGATGATAGCTAAAGTAATTTGCTGCGCCCAAACGCGCGAAGAGGCTTTAAGCACCATGGAGCGCGCCCTAAGCGAGTTTGTTATTGAAGGTGTAAAAACAACCATACCGTTCCATTTAAAACTATTACAGGATTCAAACTTCAGGGCAGGTAATTTTACCACAAAGTTTATGGAGACCTTTGAATATTCAGAATAAAACCACATACTACTATAAAACGTACTTAGAATTCCGGTTAAGGAATGACCAGCAATGAGCGATAACAAATTAGTAAAGGCGATAAAGGAAAAAGGCAAAACCATTGAGGCCGAAATGTCGTTTTTTGAACATTTGGAGGCTTTAAGATGGCACCTTATCAGGGCTGCTATTGCTATTTTAATATTTACCTCGCTGGCGTTTTATTTTTATAGGTTTCTGATGGAGACGGTTATCATGGGGCCGTTTTTTCCCAATTTTTGGACCTATAGAATGTTATGTAAGGCGGGCGATGCTTTGCACATGGAGGGTTGGTGTGTTACTAAAATGAATGCCATTTTAATTAGTACAGAAGTGGCAGGACAATTTAACCTATTGATGAACTCCTGTATAATGACCGGGGTAACCTTGGGCATACCATATCTGCTTTATGAAATATGGCGGTTTATAAAACCCGCACTTCATGAAAAAGAAAAGAAAGCGGCATCAGGCTTTGTGTTTTACTCTTCGTTTTTGTTTATAGCAGGTGTTTTATTCGGTTACTTTATTATAACCCCGTTGTCAATAAGGTTCTTAGCCGGGTTCACTGTCAGTTCAGCTATTCAAAACCAATTTACTACTGATTCTTACTTGTCATCTGTAGCCACGTTAACTTTAGGCAGCGGAATTGTATTTGAATTACCTATTTTAATATACCTATTATCAAATATGGGTATACTAAATGCGGCGTTTATGCGTCGTACCCGTCGCTACGCCATAATTATTATTTTGATAATAGCTGCCGTTATAACCCCAACACCCGATGCAATAACCATGAGTGTGGTTGCTGTACCATTGTTGTTGTTATATGAAGTAGGTATTATGGTAGCAGGCAGGGTAGAAAAAAGAAAGCTAAAAAGAGAACAAGAACTGGCGTAAGCCAATAATATTATGAACAGCAAACTAAAAATTGCTATCGGCGCTGACCATGCCGGATTTGAATATAAAACTGCTATTACCGAATGGCTTGCTGCTGAACATGACATAAAAGATTTCGGCACTTACTCATCAGCATCTGTTGATTATCCCGACTTTGCGCATCCTGTTGCTAATGCTGTTGAAACCGGAGAATTTACTTTCGGTATACTGGTTTGCGGCAGTGCTAACGGAGTTGCTATAACTGCCAACAAGCACCAGGGCATTCGCGCGGCTATTTGCTGGCAGGAAGAACTGGCGGTTTTGGCCCGAAGCCATAACAATGCTAATATAGTATGCATTCCCGAGCGTTTTATTAGTTTGGATGAAGCCAAAAAAATTGTACAAGCCTTTTTAACTACTGAATTTGAAGGCGGTCGCCATGCCAACAGAGTAGGTAAAATGAGCTGCTAATAAGGCAGAAGCCTAAAGCATAAAGGTAAAAGGTTTTTTTAATACGAGCGATTGGATAATATCCCATCGCTTTTTGTTTAAAAAGAGGTATTATTTGGTTTTTAAATCGTTTATCTTCGTTATATGGGAACCGTTGCTGAAGAGTTTTTGACAGATGCTGATAATAAAGCATTTGATATTGATCATCGCCGTATTATAAATTATAATATTGGGAAATATGATGCAGCGGTAACCAACGGTTTATCGCGATTGATAAACATTGACAATGCCAAACGCCGCGGTCATGTGATTAAGTGGAAAGTGATGGAAAACCTGGACAAGTTTTTGCCTGAGTTTGAATCGAACTTTCAAAAGCGTGGCGGTAAGGTAATTTGGGCAAATGACGCCGCCGAGGCAAATGCCGAAATTTTGAACATTCTGAAACGGGTAAACGCTAAAGCCGTCATCAAATCAAAATCAATGGTTACCGAAGAAATTCATTTAAATGAATTTTTGGAAAATAACCATATCGAATCGTTAGAATCTGACCTGGGCGAATATATTGTGCAATTGCTGGGGCAAAAACCCTATCATATCGTAACGCCGGCCATGCACCTATCCAAAGAGGACATTGCCAAACTGTTTCATGAGCGTTTTGGAACACCTGCAGATGCTACACCCGAGCAGCTTACTTTAAAGGCACGCGAATTACTGCGCGAAAAATACCTACAGGCTGATGTAGGTATAACCGGTGCCAATTTTATTATTGCCGATACCGGAAGCATTGCCATTAGCGAAAACGAAGGTAATGCCCGCTTAACTACTACGTTTCCTAAAATACATATTGCAATTGTAGGTATTGAAAAGGTGATACCTTCAATGGCCGACCTTGACCTGTTTTGGCCAATGTTGGCTACACACGGTACAGGGCAAAACTTAACGGTTTATAACTCTATTTTAAGTGGTCCACGTAAGCACAACGAAACTGATGGCCCCGAGGAGATGTATGTTATTTTATTAGATAATGGCCGCACCAACCTGCTGGCCCAAAAAGATCAGCGGCAGGGCCTATACTGCATACGCTGCGGCGCCTGCTTAAATGCCTGCCCCGTATATAAAAACATTGGCGGCCATACCTATAACACGCCTTATAGCGGCCCCATAGGCTCAATTATTACACCGCACCTGGCTGGGATGGATGAGTTTAAGCACTTAAGCTATGCATCAAGCTTGTGCGGTAAGTGTACCGAGGTTTGCCCGGTAAAAATTGATATTCATAAAATGCTGCTGCTTAACCGTCGCGATGCTGTAAAGCAAAATTTAGTAAGCTGGAAGGAGCGTACCGGCTGGAAATTATGGAAAAAAGGCATGTTGAGCCGTAAACTGGAAGATTTTTTTAGCGGATCGACCAAAAATAAACTGATCAAAACACTGTTTAGAATGAGTTGGGGCCGTTTTAGGGATATGCCAAAAGTTTCGCAAAAATCATTTACCCAGCTTTGGCAGGAGCAACAACAGCAGGATAAGGATTAAATTTACTCCAAGTAGTCATTTCGAAACGTAGTGAGAAATGACAAAATCTATTATGCCATTGCTCATTGTGAGCCTGTCGAACCATAGCGGGCAAGCCTACGCGCGCATCCTTCGACAAGCTCAGGATGACACCCGTTTAATACTACCCTTCCAACAATTCCACCTCAGCAACCGGACTAAACAAATACACTCTTTTTGTACTTACCTCGGTACATTTATAACGCTTACGTAGCTTTTCTTCCTTTCGAAAAACACGTCCGTCCTTTAACTTAAACAAAGCCTTTAAGGGCAGCTTCTCAACCGTATGCACCGACTCTTTTGGCGCATCATACTTGCGTAAGGAGCGGTAAAGCGACAGGTCGGAGCAGCTTGATGCTGTCGGGTTATTCAGGTAATTAACAATAGCATGCTTCACATCCGGCGGAAAAACGTCCTTTTCAAAAAAAGGCTGCATCATTTTTTTGAAATTATTTTTCCATTCAATGCCATGTGGTTTGGCTTTGCGCTGATGTACGTTCCAGGTATGCAGGTGGGCAAATTCATGTACGGTAGTTACCAAAAAGGCATAGGGGTTTAGGTCGTAATTAACCGATATTCGGTGCCCTTTACCGGCATGCGGTGCGCGGTAATCGCCGAATTTGCTGCCGCGATTGCGTGAGATCTTAAATTCGCACTTAAAGTAATCTATCCAGCGGCCAATAAGGGGAGCCGCATCAGGCGGAAGATACTTTTCTAAAACTTTTACTTTATCCAATTTTACCTCTGTTCAAATATAGTTTTTTTAAGGGGAAAGGTTAAAGGAGAAGGTAAAGGGTTTGTAAAGAAGCGGGAAGCTTATTACAATTGTCTAACCTGTACAATTCTGAGGAACAAGCATCTTAACCTCTTTACAATACTCCGTGGTTATTTAACGACTGAATAAGATTCTTCGCTATCGCTCAGAATGATAAGAAAGGGAATTAATCAGATTGATTTTAAAATTTGTAGTAATCTCAAATTAAATTCGGTTGGTTTTTCAATCATCGGAAAATGCCCTGATGCATGAATACTAAATAATTGATAAGGAATGCGTTTGGATACAAATACTGATGTGTCGGTGGCGATGTAGTCGCTGTTTATTAAGTATAATTTCTTTTTTAATGCCAAAAGTGATCTGCTTTCGTCATATTTCATTTGGTTCAATGCACCTTCCAGGCTCTTTATGGCTATAATTGAATCTGTACGTGCAACATCATTTAATATTCTTTTTCTGACGATAGGATTGGTTGTTTTATAAAACAAGCTTTGCCCAAAATATTGATAAGCTACTTTTTTAAAGTTACGCCTCATCTCGTTTATGGCTGCAGCATTGCTTTTTATTTCCTGTGATGTTAATATATGTCCACTATTTTTAAAATTATCTACACCAACCAAACCGATTATTTTAACAGGATTTTTTATTGCAGCCATAAGTGCAATATCGCCAGCCATTGAATGGCCAATGAGTATAACCTTTTTTAAATGAAGTTGATTTATAACCGTATTGATATCAGACGCATATACTGCCGTGCTCCAATCTTTCCGGTTTTTGCCTGACGAGCCAAAGCCTGGTAAATCAATTGTAACTACCCGGTATCTTTTACTAAAAAAACCAACCTGATTTGACCAATATGTTTTATTAAGGCACCACCCATGAACAAAGAATAAAGTTGTATCGCCTTTGCCATAGACGCTATAATTGATCCTAACACCCTGATTCCAGATTTGAAATTTAGGATAGCTATTAAAGTGCCCCTGTGCTGCAAATGAACAAATTAAAAGCAGGAGGATTAATCTAAACAAGGTTTTATCTTTCATAATAATTGGCTATTACAAGATAATAGAACTAGTTATATTATGATAAATTTTTAACTTAAATTAACACAGGGTGAGGCAAAAAGCTTTATGCTTTCATCTTTCTGCTTTAAGCTCAAAAAGCTATTTTAATAGCTGGTAGGTAATAAAGCTAACGGTATAAGCCAGTACCGCCATGTAAGCAAATTGTATGGCGGGCCATTTCCAGTCTTTTGTTTCGCGGTACACCACGGCTATGGTACTGGCGCATTGCATGGCAAAGGCATAAAACATCATCAGTGAAAATGCCACCGCAAGTGTAAATACAGGCTGCCCGGTTTCCGGGTTACGGGCATTATGCATTTTTTGTTCTACAGATTGTATTTCATCAGCGTTGCCATTGGCACTATAAATAGTGGCCATAGTACCTACAAAAACTTCGCGTGCAGCAAATGAAGTTATAAGCGCTATACCTATTTTCCAATCGAACCCCAGCGGCCGTATAGCAGGCTCAATTACGTGGCCCAATACTCCCGCATACGAGTTTTCCAGTTTTTCTGACGATACCGCCAAGTTTATTTCTTGCGGGGTGAGCTTTTGGGTGTATTGAGGCTGCTGATATTTTTTTTCTATCTGTTCAAAGCGATTACCAGGACCGTATGATGCCAGTACCCAAAGTATTACTGATAC